>DASWYM010000330.1:0-4369 GCA_036404975.1 Chitinophagaceae bacterium | reverse complement strand
TGTCGTCCTCCAGGCTCACACTCTTTACGTTGCCGTGCTGATCGGTGGGCGTTGGGGATTGCCCACCTTTGCGGCGGCCCCACAGAAGAGAGCCCGTAAGGATAGCCGCTATCACCGCGAGGGACGCCACTACCGGCACTTTGTACACATCGGCCAGCACCATCTTCAGCCCGATGAACACCAGTACGATCGCCAGTCCATAGCGTAGGTAGGGAAAGCGGCTGATGATGCCTTCGAGGGCAAAGTAGAGCGAGCGTAGGCCCAGGATGGCGAACACGTTAGAGGTGTACACGATAAAAGGGTCCTGCGTGATGGCAAAGATGGCCGGGATGGAGTCCACCGCAAAGATGAGGTCGGTAAACTCGATGGACAGCAGGCAGAGGAACAGGGGTGTAGCCAGTTGGCGGCCTTCTACAGTGACAAAGAAGCGGCTGCCGTGGTAGGATGAGGTCACCCGGCCGCGACGCACAAACCACCGCACCAGGGGATTGTCTTCGGGGTGCATGTCCTCGGCCGACTTGGTGAACATCCTATAGCCGGTATAGATAAGAAAGGCGCCAAACAGGTAGATGATCCAGTGAAACTTGGCGATGAGGATAGCTCCTACCGCGATAAAGATGGCCCGCATCACCAGCGCACCAAGCACCCCCCAGAAAAGGACCCGGTGCTGGTACTCGGCCGGCACGCGGAAGAAAGAGAAGAGCAGCACAAAGACAAAGATGTTGTCGACGCTGAGCGACTTCTCGATGAGGTAGCCGGTGAGGAATTCAAGCGCAGGCTGTTTGCCCATGTTAAAGTAGACCCATACATTGAAGGCGAGGGCGAGCGCTACCCATACCCCTGACCAGGTGAGGGCTTCTTTGAACGATACCCGGTGCGCGGTGCGGTGAAACACCCCCAGGTCGAGCGCGAGCATGAAGAGCACAAAGACGTTGAATAAGATCCACGGGAGTAATGCATTCATGTGAATAGGTTTTAAGGTTTATCAATCTATTAGTTGCCCGGCGGCCCACCGGAGGCCATAAAGGGCCAGGCTTTCCTTTGCTTCCAGGGTAATGAGCTTTTCGCGCGCTTCCAGGGTTTTGGCCTCGCGGCTGTTGACCAGGAAAAGGGAGCTTTCGCCGTTGAAGAACTTTACTTCCTCGCCGCGCTGCAGCTGGATATAGTTCTGTACGGCGGATTGCTGCACCTGCAGCTGGCGGCGCAGGAGCTGCCACTGGGTAAAGCTTTGCTTCACTTTGGTTTCCAGGCTGGCCCTTTTATGGAGCTGCTCCAGCTGCGCACCCTGCTGCGCCAGGCGGGCCTTGTGGTATTGCCCGCGGCCTTCCGACAGGCGCAGGGGCAGCGACAGGCTCACCCCGTAGCGGTAGTTGTTGCGCAGCCAGGGTGCGGACACAGTTTCTTTAAGGCTGCGCTCCTTGCCCAGTTGGTTGTAGTGCAGGTTCACCGAAGGCAGCAACGACTGGAAGGCGAGCTGCCGGTCCAGCTGCAGGGTGGAGAGCTTGTAGCGGTACTGAACTAACTCGGGATGGTCCTGCACCGCTGCCAGGTAATTCTCCAGCAGGGGCGTGTTTGTAACAGGGGACTCCGCCTGGGGTACGGCATCCGGGGGCAGTTCATAAGGCGCACCTCCTTCGGTCCACAGGAAAAGCGAGAGCTCCAGCTGGGCCTTTGCGCTTTCTGCCGCGATCTCTGCTTCTCTTAGCTGGAAGGCCTGTACCTGCGTATAGGCTTCCAGGGTGTCGATGGCGGGCCGCTCGCCCTGGCGATAGGCTTCCTGCACCATAGCCCGGCGCTTCAGGGCGTTGACCATGGCCTCGCGGAACAGGCGAGCGAGCTGGTGCTGCTGCCACCACTGGCGGTAGGCTTTCAAGGCATCGTACACCAGGTCGTTTAGCACCCGCTGCTGGTCGGCCACGGAGGCTTCCTGCAGCAGCTTGGCCTGCCCCAGCACCGCCCGGCGCTTGTCCATCACGAGGTTGCGCAGCAGGGGCACGCTCATACCCACATAGCTTACAGAGCCCCTTGTGTCCGAAGGATTGGTACGATCGCCGGTGAGCGACTCTGAGCCGGCCCGAACCTCGATGCCATACCAGGTGGGGATGCGCACTTCCTGCTGGCGGTGCTGGTAGTAGAGCACCCCTTCGGTCTCCTTGCGGCTGCTGTAGGTGGAAAGCACCGGGTCGAAGGCCCCGCGCGCGATGCGCACCTCCGCCCTTGCTTCTTCTACTTGCAGCACGGCTTGCCGCGCTACGGGGTGGTAGGCCTTTACCACTCCCAGCAGTTCGCTCTCCGAGAAGGTCTTCTCCTGGGCGGCTACGAAGTGGGTCATATATAACGTGGTGATCAACGTGAGCAGTTGTTTCATTTAGGGTTTCTTTTCTGTGGTGGAATAAGTGGGTTGATAAAAATCGGGTGGGAAGGAGTTGATGTTGCGCCACAGCTCGTACCATACGGGTACGTTCTTCAGCAGGGCAATGGCGTTGGCCCCGGTACCGATCTTCAGTTCCTGCGGCCAGGGCTTGAAGTCCTTGTCTTCCTTCACCAACACGCGAAACTTGCCGCTGCTGCCGGGCACACTTTCCACCGCCGTCACGATGCCCGAAAAGGTGCCGTAGGAGGCTTCGGGCCAGCCACTGAACACCAGGGCGGGGAAGCCATCGAAGAGCAGGCGCACGGCCTGGCCGGGCGCGATGAGCGGCAGGTCCACCGGGCGCACATGCAGTTCCACGGCGTAGTCTACACGCTGCGGCACAATGTGCACCAGCAGCTCACCTTCCTTGAACACTTCACCGATGCCGGCGGCGCGGGCTTTTACCACCTGCCCGTCCTGCGGGGCCGTGATGTAGTATAGACCATTGCGGATGGCATAGCTGGCGTACTGGTTCTGCAGCTTCGCGATCTCTCCTGAGCTGCCTGCTATCTGGGAGAGCGACTGCAAGCGGTCGCCCTCCGCCTTGGCTATCTTCTCCCGGTTCTCCTGTTCGGCGGCGGCCAGCTCCAGCTGCACGATGGCGAGTTCCTGCCTTGTAGTAACGTACTTGTTCTCCGCACTGATCTTTTTGGCGACCGCATTCTGCACTGCCTGGCTGCGGCCCTCCAATTGGGTCAGGGACACCAGCCCGCTGTCGTGCAGTACCTTCTGGCGCCCGTACTGCACCTGGGCGATGCGCCAGTCGTTGGCGGCAGCCATCATCTCTACACTGTCGCTTTGCAGCTTTACCCGCAGCTGCTGCAGCTTTCCCTGCAGCTGGCTGATCCTGGCGGCCAGGCCCCGGTTCAGGGCCACGATCTGCGACTCGGTGGCCGCCACCTTTTGCTGGTAGTAGTCTACGGTCAGCTGTTTGGCAGTAAGCTGTTCCTGCGTCCGACCCAGGAGCTGGGGATCCAGGTACTCTTCCTTGATTTCGGATAGCTGCACCAGGGTGTCGCCCTTACGCACGTAATCGCCCTCGCGCACGTACCACTTTTCTATGCGGCCACCGATGATGGTGTTGATCTGCTGGGGCCGCTGTTCCTGGCCCAGGGTAGTCACGGTGCCGGTCGTTCGGATGTTCTGGGTCCAGGGAAGGAACAGCACCAGGGCGAGCAGGGCGGCAAAGGCGATCAGCCACCTATGGATCCTGCTTCGTTTATGATAGCGGTAGATATGCTCGTAAGCTTTGAAGTTGGGGGGTGTCATATGCAGTGGTTTTAAAAGTTGGTAATGGGGTTTAGCTTAATGGCCCTGTCGCAACGGCGGGCAAAGGCTTCATCGGTTGTGGCCACCAGCAGCGTGGTGCCGGGCAGGCCCTGCAGCAGGAGGTCCTGGATCTGCACCTTGTAGTGCTCTTCTATACCCTGCCAGGGCTCTTCCAGCAGCAGCAGGCGGGGCTGGTGGGCCAATGCCCGTACAAGCAGGATCTTGCGCACTACGTTCAGGGGCAGGCGGTTGCCGCCCGGGTCCAGCTCGGTGTCGTAGCCTTTCTTCAACCGGGCTATGAACTGTTGCAGGCCGATGCGGGTGGCGAGGTAGTGCACGTAGGTCCTGTCAATGGCCCCGTTGCCCATAGAGATATTGTCCCACAGGGTGCCGTGGAAGATATTCGCGTGGGGAAAGAGAATACCCGTCTGGGCGCGCAGCGACTCCAGATCATAATTATCAATGGGCACCCCGTTGATCAATAGTGACCCGGCGAAGTCGCGGTAGGTGCCTGCCAGCAGCCGCAGCAGGGTCGATTTTCCCGAGCCGTCGGCCCCGCTGATGCACACCTTTTCGCCCGGCTGTATGTGGAAGGAAAGGTCCTTTATCACCGGCCGCTCCGGGTCGTAGCCGAACTGAAGGCCTAGGCCTTGCACGGCTACACCACCGGCTGGCTCCAGCTCGTAA
>DASWYM010000329.1:0-6484 GCA_036404975.1 Chitinophagaceae bacterium | reverse complement strand
GCTTTACGGGCCTGCTGTTCAGGAAGAAACCTTCCTTAGCATCAAAGCGGATGGTACGAATACCGAAGGTGGTTTGGTAACGATCCACTTCTTTGTCACCACTGAGTATAGTAGTGTGCAGCTTGTATAAGTAAGGCGATTCCAGGTCCCATAGCCTTGCTTCAGCAACGGTCAGAGTGGAAACTACTTCCAGTGATTTAAAGGGTGCCAGCTGCAGGTTATCCTGCCGCCGGGAAGCTACCGTTTTGCCCTGAGCATCCACAATAGCCTGCACTACACTAAATGTTCCCTCCGCAGTGTTTTCGTTTACGATGTTCGCTCTTGCCGTTACTGTGGCCGCAGTATTTTCTACGGTTGTGGTGACAAACGTTCCATTCGGTGCCACATGCAGGGGCGCCGTCTTGGAGAGCCACACATGGCGGTAGATGCCGGCCCCTTCGTAAAACCACCCTTCCTCCATGGTGGCATCCACCCGCACAGCCACGGTATTGCTTCCCCCGTAATGAAGCAGGTCGGTAATATCGTAGCGGAAGGAACTGTACCCACTGGGCTCCGTACCGAGGTAGTGCCCGTTGACCCAGACCATGGAATTGCGAAAGACCCCGTCAAACTCTATAGCGATCCTTCTGCCCAGGTCGGTAGCAGGGATCGTGAAGGTCTTCCGGTACCAGCCCACGCTCCGCTCCGGGAAGGCACGCCCGATTGCTTTAAAGCCATGGCTGAAGCTGGCTTGCGGACTGAAGTCCTGCTCCACCGCCCAATCGTGCGGCAGGTCGAGTTTGCGCCACGACCGGTCATCGAAGCCCGAGGCGGCAGCACCGTCGCCGTAGGCTGCTTTCGCCAGGTAGGAGAAATAGCTGGTTCCGTGGCCAAAGTCTTTCGCCGCATCCGAAGGGTGGCCAAAAGCGAACCGCCAGCCAAAGTCCATCAACAGCCGCTCCCTTCCTCCACGGGACGTCTCCTGCGCGCCCAGCAACAGGGTCAGGCTAACCAAAGTGATGCAGAGTACTATCTTTTTCATAGAATGGCTTAACCGTTATGTCTTCAAAGGAGGTGTGAAAGGTAAGGAGGGTGCGCGCTTAAAACAATGACCGGGTTCATGTTTTCATTACAACCGGTATTCTTTTATTTACTGTCATAAGCATTCAGTGATCCCAATAGGGAAGTCAATATAACCGATTTGGAAGAAAAGATCCCGGCGGGTTAAAATCGTATTGCTATTAGCTAATTATTATTCATCCTATCAGCGACCTGCAGAGAACATTTTTAAATTACCTTCCCTTTCCAAACAGACCAAAACCAATGCGTACAACCGCTATCCCCCTGCTGCTTCTAACACTGCTCTCCTTTTCTTCGGCAGCCCAGCAAGTAGCCTGGAAGTTCAAGACCGGCGGCCGCGTGTATTCCTCTGCCGCCACCACGCATAACAAAGTCTTTATCGGCAGCGGCGACTCCTGCCTCTATGCCCTGAACCGCCAAACCGGCGCCCTCCTGTGGAAAGTAAAAACCGGCGGAGCGGTTCATTCCACGCCCCTCGTATATAACGGCACCGTCTATGCCGCCAGTTTCGACGGCAAGCTTTATGCGGCCGATGAAGCCACCGGCATCCTGCGCTGGACCTTTACTTCCGGTGGCGAAAAGATGCATGACCTCTGGGACTACTACCTTTCTTCACCCATAGTGAGCGATGGCCTGCTGTACTGGGGCAGTGGCGACAAGAACCTGTACGCCCTTGATCCGGCGACTGGTAAAGAAGCCTGGCGCTACACCACCGGCGACGTGGTGCACGCCACGCCAGCGGTAGACAGCAACCGGCTTTACATCGGCTCTTTTGATGGCCACCTGTATTGCCTCAACAAGAAGAACGGCAAGCTTATCTGGAAGTTCAAAACGATCGGCGATACCTATTTCCCGAAAGGCGAGATCCAGAAAGGCGTGACGGTACACGGCGGCGTCGTGTACTTCGGCAGCCGCGATTATAACATCTATGCCCTCGATGCCAAAACGGGCACCGGCCACTGGAATAGGAAAGAAATGGGCAGCTGGGTCATTGCCACCCCATTGATATATGGAGACAATATCTATTTCGGCACTTCCGACACCCACCGGTTTTATGCCCTGGGAAAGGACTATGGCGAAGACCGCTGGACCCTGAAGCTGAATATGCGGGTGTACGGATCGGCCGTGGCGGTGGACAGCACCATCTTCTTCGGCTGCTTCAACGGCAGGCTATATGGCGTGGATGCCCATAGCGGCAGGACCACCTTCCAGTTCCAGACCGAAGGAAGCCGGAAGAACTACCAAACCGTCTACGGCAACAACGACGAGTTCCGACCTGGCTTTGCCCTTTACGGCGATGGGTTCCTGGAATCGGAAAAGCAGCTGCACACCCTGGGCTCTATTCTTTCCACGCCCACCCTGGTGGATAACATCATCTACTTCGGCAGCTCCGATGGGCATGTATACGCCGTGAAGTGGAAGTAGCCGTGCTGCCCCCGTAAGCGGCAGGAAGGGTAGTCCATTACGGCACAAACTACTATCTTAGAGAAGATCAAACCACTTCTTTACAGTTTACCGTTTATGAACTACTCTAAACTCCTTTGGGGCCCGGCACTGGCCATGGCCCTGGTATCTCTGTCGGCCTCGGGACAACCGGCCACCACATCGTCGCGGCCCTCCTATTCCGAACCGGCCCTTTCGCCCGACGGCTCCGAAATTGCCTTCGTATCGGGAGGCGACATCTGGACCGTGCCTTCCTCCGGTGGCGAAGCGCGCCTGCTGGTGTCGAACCCGGCCACCGAATCCCGCCCGCTCTATTCACCCGATGGCAAAAGTCTCGCCTTTGTGTCCACCCGTTCGGGCAATGGTGATATTTACGTCCTCCATATGGTCACCGGTGCCGTGGAGCGGCTTACCTGGGATGATGGTTTCGACGAGGTGAGTGCCTGGTCGCGCGATGGCAAGTATCTCTACTTCTCCTCCACCAGCCGCGATATAGCAGGCATGCGCGACGTCTTCCGCGTGAAAGCTACCGGCGGCACACCGGTGACGGTTTCCGGCAACCGCTACGTCAACGAGTACTTTGCCGCCCCTGCCCCCGATGGAAAGTCAGTGGCATTCGCTGCCCGGGGCTTTGGCTCCCACCAGTGGTGGCGTAAAGGCCATAGCCACCTCGATGAGTCCGAGCTCTGGCTTCAACAGGGAGGAACCAATGAGTCCTACCAGCAACTAACCGAACGGGGCGCCAAGCAGTTGTGGCCCCTGTGGAGCGCAGACGGTAGAACCCTCTACTACGTCGCCGACCGCAACGGGCAGCAGAACCTGTGGATGCTGCCCATGGGTGGTACGGCCAAACAGCTCACCAACTTCACCACCGGCAGGGTACTATGGCCATCCATAGCTCATAACGGACAAAGCCTCGTCTTTGAACGCGACTTTAGTGTGTGGAAGTACGATATCGCCAATGGCCAGGCGACGCCCGTATCCATCACCCGCCGTGGCGTACCGGCCACTCCCGCAGTGGAGCGCTCCCGCCTCACCAGCGGCTTCAGCAACCTTGCCCTTTCGCCCGATGGCAAGAAAGTGGCCTTTGTGGCACGCGGCGAGGTATTTGTGGCCGGCGCCAAAGACGGCGGTGATGCCACGCGGGTGACCGCTACCACGGCCAACGAAGCCCAGCTGGCGTGGACACCCAACAGCAATACCTTACTCTACACCTCGGAGCGGGAAGGCGTCTCCAACATCTACCAGTACAACTTTATCACCGGCAAGGAAACCCAGCTCACCAGCGGCCGCCAGGACAATACGGCGCCCCTGCTCTCCCCCGATGGCAAGCAGGTGGCCTTTATTCGCGATGGAAAGGAACTGCGCGTACTGGACCTCGCTACGAAGCGCGAAACCGTAGTGGCGCAGGGTTACCTGGGCCGCCCGCCCTTTGCCTCTTCCGGCTCGGTTAGCTGGTCACCCGATGGCAAGTGGCTCGCCTATGCTGCCTTTGGCCCCAAGTCGCTACGCAACATCATGGTCGTGCCGGCTGCCGGTGGCACGGGCCGCCCCATCAGCTTCCTGGCCAACACCTTTGGCGGCAACGTGGTGTGGAGCCGCGATGGCAAGTCCATCCTCTTTACCACTGCCCAGCGCACCGAGAACGGCTATGTAGCCCGCGTGGACCTGTTACCGCGCCAACCCCGCTTCCGCGAAGACCAGTTCCGCGACCTTTTTACCGAGCCAGCCCCAGCAGCAGCAAGACCGGCTTCCAAAACCAGCCCGGTCATCGATACGCTTACGCGGAACACGACAACGGCAAGCAAAGGCACCCACATCGTCTTTGAGGGCATCCGCCAGCGCCTGAGCCTCCTACCCCTGGGCGTGGATGCCGGCAATATCGACCTGGGCAAGGACGGCAACACCCTGGTAGTCGTGGCCAACGTGGCCGGCCAGTCGAACCTCTATACTTATTCACTCGACGAGCTGTCCAAAGAGCCTGCCGTAGTGAAGCAGCTTACCTCCACGCCCGGCTATAAGAGCAGTGTGCAGCTCTCCTCCGACGGTAAGGAGGTTTACTTCCTCGAAGGTGGCCGTATCCTGTCGGTCAACCTCGACAGCCGCCAGGTAAAGCCCCTGTCGGTCACCGCCGAAATGGATATCGACTTTGCTGCCGAGAAGATGGAAATGTTCCGCCAAGCCTGGGAAGTACAGAACAAGGGTTTCTACGACACGGCCTTCCATGGCGTGGATTGGGCGGCTATCCGCACAACCTACGAGCCCCTGGCCGCCGGTGCCCAGACGCCCGACGAGCTGCGCCGCATCCTCAACCTGATGGTGGGCGAGCTGAACGCTTCCCACTCCGGCGTAAGCGGACCAGGCCAGCCCACTTATTCCACCGGCCGCATCGGCCTGCGGTTTGACCCTTCCACTTACGAGGCTGAGGGCAAGCTAAAGATCACCGAAGTGGTGGCGCTCAGTCCTGCAGCCCTCACCGGCAGTGTGCAGGCAGGCGACTACCTCGTGGCCATCGACGGTACACCCGTTACGGGTGATACCAACATCGACCAGCTGCTCGATAACAAAGTAGGAAAGCGGGTAACATTATCCGTTAGCTCCTCTTCCAGTGACAAGAACCCCCGCAGCGTGGTGGTGCGCCCGGTGAACCAGCCTACCGAAAAAGGCCTCCTTTATAAGCAGTGGGTACAGGAAAGGCGCGACTACGTGGCTAAGGCCAGCGGCGGCCGCCTGGGCTACGTACACATGTTCGACATGGGCCAGGGCTCGCTTGACCAGCTCTACCTCGACATGGATGCTGAGAACCATGCCCGCGACGGCGTGGTGGTGGACGTGCGCAACAACAATGGCGGCTTTGTCAACGCCTATGCCCTCGATGTGCTCTCCCGTAAAGGCTACCTGACCATGACGGTGCGCGGCCTGCCTCCTGCCCCTGCACGCGTGCAGCTGGGACAGCGGGCCCTCGACGCGCCCACCATCCTGGTCACCAACCAGCACTCCCTCTCCGATGCGGAAGACTTTGCCGAAGGCTACCGCACCCTGGGGCTGGGTAAAGTGGTCGGCGAGCCCACGGCGGGCTGGATCATCTACACTTCCGCTGCCTCCCTCATCGATGGCTCCTCCATCCGCCTGCCCTTTATCAAAATCACCGACAACCGGGGACAGAATATGGAAGGGGCCCCGCGCCCGGTCGATATCCCGGTCACTAATCCATTAGGCGAAGAAGACAAAGACCGGCAGCTGGACACAGCGGTGAAAGAACTGCTCCGCCAGATCGATGCAGCGAAGAAGTGAGTGGTCCATGGTCCATAGCCCATGGTCAATAGCCTTGTACCAAATCAATAACAAATCCTCTATTAAGCAGTGCCTGCCTTCAAAAGCAGGCATTGCTTTTGAAGAAGGGCCCTGGCCTCGTCCTGCACCAGGGCAAGCACAATAATAGTAGCCGCCGCACATTTCGAATGAAAGCATGCTTCCACCCGGCACCGGTCCCACTCTGCCTTTTAACCCTCAGAGGCAATGACTCTGATGTTGGCAGCACCTCTGACAACACCCTTTAGGCAGCTTTCAGTGATGGCCAATGGACTTCACAGTGATGGCCGTCAGCACACCTGATGACACTTATCAGGAAAAGCCTGGAACGTGACAAAAGTTACGGATGCGCGGCCCTATGAGCAGGTAACTTACCAGGGAATTATTTCCTGCATTCCTCACTTTACTAAACTGATTTTATATGAGAAAGTTACTGTTTGCACTGGTCATCACCCTGGCGGGTATCTTGCCGGCCTGGTCACAAAACGGCACCCGCCTTATTGCCGTTGATGCGGTTAGTGGCGGGCGGGGCGGCACATCCACCGGCTTCTTCGACAACTCTTCACTCATGATGAACAACCCCGCGGGGCTCTCCTTCCTGAAATCTTCACAGGCCGACCTGAGCTTTTCGCTCATGGCACCCGAAGTACACTTTAAGAACAATATCAAC
>DASWYM010000328.1:0-7055 GCA_036404975.1 Chitinophagaceae bacterium | reverse complement strand
GGTAGCCAAACCGGCACTCCTCAAGGGTAAAGGTCTTCAGGATCTTGTCCTGCAGATGGAAAGCCTCCAGTTCGTGGAAGACGTCCTTGATCTCCACCCCATAAGCCCCAATGTTCTGCATGGGCGAGGCACCCACATTACCCGGGATGAGCGAAAGGTTCTCTACCCCGGCATAATTGTGTTCCAGGCAATACAGGACGAACTGGTGCCAGTTCACGCCCGCACCCGCCTTCACCAGCACATGACCGGCATCCTCGGCAATCAAGTCGACCCCTCCCATCTCATTTTTCAGCACCAGGCCATCATAGTCTTTAGTGAACAGTACATTGCTGCCGCCTCCAAGCACCATCGTTTTGGAAGGAACGTAGTATTCCGATGCCAGCAGTTCTGCCAGGGTAATAAGGGAAGCAAA
Organism: Chitinophagaceae bacterium; assembly: GCA_036404975.1. Lineage (GTDB taxonomy): Bacteria > Bacteroidota > Bacteroidia > Chitinophagales > Chitinophagaceae > Flavisolibacter. Next base: position 6,643 of record DASWYM010000328.1, on the reverse strand, counting down.
AGAAGCAAAGTATCTCGCGGCCACATCAATGCCAAATGTGGTATAGGGCTTTAGGGAAACATCCTGCTCAATAGACATAATCAATATTCTGTGCTGTTATGAATCAACATTGCTGCCAATCTTTAGCACCGGGTAGTGATTTATAGGATCCGGGAGTTGCCAAAACCAAACCTGATTCTAGAAACCTCTCCACAGCAGAGGCACAAAGCGGGATTCTTACAAAACGTCTACGTTCGGTACTATGATCACTTTTTTAAAGCGCCGGTCTGCATGCAGGCTGGCGCATTCTTTTTCTATATCGGCCTTGCAGCGGGCAATGAGCCCGCCATCCTTGGGCAGCTTCACCAGCATCTCCATCAGGTACAGGTTGCGCACCTTGTTGACCACCGGCTCGGCAGGTCCTACCATATACTTGCCATAAGGCACCTGCATGGCCTGGGCAAAGCGGTGCGCCGCATCGCTCACCACGTCGCGCTCTTTGTGGCGGAAGCTTAGGTGAATAATGCGCGAAAAGGGAGGATAGAGGAACAGCCGCCGCTTTTCAATTTCTTCGAGGTACATGCCCACGTAGTCGTGGTGGGCCACCCACTGCAGCACGGGGTGCACCGGGTTCATGGTCTGGATCATCACCCTGCCGGTGCCGTTGCGGCGTCCCGCCCGGCCAGCCACCTGCTCCATCAGCTGGAAGCCCCGCTCGTTGACGCGGAAGTCGGCAAAGTGCAGCAGGGCGTCGGCATCGAGAATGCCCACGAGGTCCACGTTCTCAAAGTCCAGGCCTTTTACGACCATCTGGGTACCGACCAGCACATCGATCTTCCGTTGCTCGAACTGCTGGATCAGCACGTCGTGTGCGTTCTTGTTGCGGATAGTATCAAAGTCCATGCGGCCGATCTTGATGCCCTGCAGCTCGGTATCCAGCACCTCTTCAATCTTTTCGGTACCGAAGTTCTTCTGCACCAGCTTGTCGCTCCCGCAGGCCTGGCAGGTATTCATGGGCGGGTACACATTGCCGCAATAGTGGCATTTCAGCTTGTTGGAAAACTTATGATAGGTAAGCGAGACGTCGCAGTTCTTGCACTGCGCGATCCACCCGCACACGGTGCATATCTGGTAGGGCGAATAACCACGCCGGTTCTGAAACAGGATCACCTGCTTGCCCTTGTCCACCGTTTCGCGGATCGCCTCCAGCAGGCGGGGCGAGAGCATTACCTTTTCGCCCGGCTTTTTGGCCACCATGCGCGTGTCAATCATCTCGATCACCGGCATCTTCACCTCGCCAAAGCGCTCGTGCAGCTGCACCAGCCCGTACTTCTCCTGCTTCGCATTGTAATAGGTCTCCAGGCAGGGGGTGGCGCTGCCCAGCAGCACGCGGGCATTCGTAAGGCCTCCCATATATACGGCCGCGTCGCGGGCATTATAGCGCGGGGCGGGATCCTGCTGCTTATACGAGGTGTCGTGCTCCTCGTCGCAGATGATCAGGCCCAGGTTGCGGAACGGCAGGAACAGCGAGCTGCGTGCGCCCAGCACGATCTTCATCTCCCCGCTTTTAACCTTGTTCCAGATCTCCACCCGTTCGTTCTGGCTGAACTTCGAATGGTAGATGCCTATATAGCCGCCAAAATGCTTCTGCAGCCGGCGGATGATCTGCGAGGTCAGCGCGATCTCCGGCAGCATGTAAAGCACCTGGTGGCCCTTCTTGATGTATTGCTCGATCAGCTTGATGTATAGGTGTGTCTTGCCGCTCGAGGTGATGCCGTGCAGCAGGCACACCTGCTTGTGCTGCAAACATTCCTGCACCTGCTCATAAGCTTCTTCCTGTGCGGGACTCAGCTTAAAGTCGACGTGCACTTCTTTAGGAGCATAAGAGATGCGGTCGACACTTCTCTTTTCAATGCGCAGGATGCCTTTCTCCACCAGCCCCTTCAGCTGGGCGTCCGAAGCGCCCGACTTTTTCAGCAGCTCGGTCTTGGTCACCTCGCCCTGCGTGCGCATCAGGTGCAGGTAACTAAGCAGGAGCTCCATCTGTTTGGCCGCCTTGCCCCAGTTGTTCAACAGTTCCTCCAGCTGCTCTTCGCTGTCGTATTTATGCTCCAGCAGCACGAAGCTTTCCTTCTTGGCATTATAGGTTTGCTTCAGCGACTCCCACACAAAGCACACGTGCTTGCCGATCAGGCGGTTCACGATGGGGTACACATGCGTCACATCCAGGATCTGCTGCACTTCGGTGAGGCGGAGCTCGTGTTTCATCAGCAGGGCCTCGGCCACCAGGTATTCCTCGTTATCCAGGTCCGAAAAGTTATCCCCGTATTCGTCGTTAAAGATCAGCACCGTTTCACTCGAGAGCTTGAAGTGGGCCGGCAGGGCCGCCGCCATCACCTCACCTTCCGAACACATGTAGTAGTCGGCCATCCACTCCCACAGCTTGAGCTGGTACGGCTGGATCACCGGCTCGGGATCGAGGATGTTCAGGATGCTCTTGGGCTCAAAGGTCTTTGGTCCTTCTTCGTGCAGCGCCTTCACAATGCCTGCATATTTTTTATTGCGTCCCAGGTTCACCTCTACCCGGCAGCCCACGTGCACCTGCTCCTTCATGGAAACGGGCACTTCCCAGGTGTAGTTCCTGGGCAGGGCAAGAGGTATGATGACTTCAGCAAACATGTATCGACAGGGTCTTTGGTCTCAGGAGGACAGTTTTAGCGGCCCAAATTACCACGGCGGCTCCGAATTAGAAACTTTTGTTGAAAAAACAGCCGGGAGACAACCATCTGCAGCCTATTGATTCTTTGAACTTTGGGCACATCTTAGGGTAATCGTGGCTGCCCTGGAGGGTTCATCGTATCTCCCCTGGCCGGCAACTAAGTTATGGCAACGGCCAGGCATTTTTATTTTCAGACCTGGTTACACTTTATCCTTCTGAACGGACTGAAAGGTAAGTATGAGAAAAAAGAACAATTGGAACCCAAGAAGAATGACACGCCATATTTGACCGGACTTAAAGCTATCCATAAACAGGTAAGTGGATACTGCAGCACAGATTAAATAAAGGAAGAAAGTCTTTTTAGGCCTCATAGGTCAAATGTAAGCATTAACAATAATCGTTAAGGGTATAGAAATCATTGAAACACATTGGTCCCCTTTATAACCTGGCATCCAAACATCAGTGCCCTTTTTGCGGGTGGTGGTGGTGCTCGTGGGTTATCCAGCTGGCTTTGTATTCAAGCAGTTTTTCCTCCATCCTATCATACACTTTCTGTTTCAAGGCTGCGGTATCTTTTACAGTCATCCCGTGGGTGGGCACTTCTTTGAGGAAAACCGCCCGGCTGCGCCCGGGAGTTAGCGAAAGCAGGCTGCCGTAGTGCATGCGGTCATAGGCGTCCAGCAGCAGCACGGGCTTGATGGGGGTGCCCGTTTCAATGGCCACCTTGAAAGCCCCATCATAGAAATGCTTCAGGGGCTTGCCCGTTTCGTTGAACGTCCCCTCTGGAAACACCAGCACGGAGATCTCCTTCTGCAGAAGCGACTTGAGCACCTTCACGCTCCGGGCCCGGTTGGCCGTACTGCTCCGGTCGACGGTAACAATGGTATTCTTATAGATGGTCCCGAAGATGGGAATCTTAGTCATCTCTACCTTTCCCAGCGGGCGCACAGGCCGGCGCCACACCTTGGGAATGAGCGCCGAGTCGAGGTAAGAAATGTGGTTAGCTACGTATATATAAGATCTGTGCTCCTTCAGCGGCTCTTCGTGGATGTTGCGGTGGCGGATAAAAATAAGGGGAAACCACAGGTCTGCCCAGATCCTGATGGCTCCGTACAGCAGGTTGCCACCCCTTACTCGCCCGGCATTAGAAACAGCCAGTGCCCATAGGAACACAGGTATCATAAATACAATGAATAAGGTAAAGGCATAGAGCACATAGAGGATATGGAAAGGCTTCAGCAGCAGGCGCATTCGGTTTAATTTTTCAGGCTGTCACCCGGGCAGTCGCAGTCCGCGGCCGCATCCAGGTTATAGCAGTTCAAAACAGTGGTGGCTTCGGGGCACTGGGTGAAATGAACCCGGAGGTAGGCCCCCCTGGCCGTTCGTCCCTGCAGGGCAAAGGTGGGACAAGGCTGGCTGCGCCGGTTGCTCCGGTTAAAATTGATGACTCCTTTTTTCATGATCTCCTGTACATCGCCTTCGCTTATGGTGCGGCATTTCATCCGGCAGCGGGCATCGCCCGTATACCGCAGCACCTTAGGCGCCCGGTCGAAAGCTTCCCTTCGTTCCGGCTCCTGCCGCCATTTCAGCACCCCCACGGCCAGCACCAACAGCACCAGCAACAGGCTTAAGGTTGCATTTTTCGACTTCATGGTTTTGGTTGCCCCCACAAGATTAGTGTTTTTTAGGAAGCTGCCCGCCAGGCCCTGGAGGCATTCTGTCCATAAGTTATACCCCGGCTTCAAAAGAGGAATCTGCTTGTTTCAGACCAGCGCCTCCTTTTCTGCCCGGAATCCCCCCGGTAACCGTCACCCAACGCCGGGGAGACGGCCAGGTTAAAGGGAGGATATAGCCACGATATTGCCACCATATTGCGACCCTTAAAAGAGTCGCAATATCGTCGCTTTATGGTAGCCATAAGCTTTTAATAAAGTAGGCTTATGGTTGGGATTGGACCGGGGTATCCCCTGGTTAACTACTGACTTACTGTCCTTATGACCTTATGTCAACAGCCTCTGAATACTTAAAATCCACCTAATTCCCTGCCTATAGGCCCTGCTATAACCCTTAAAAAGGACGGATTTGTCTACCTTTGCCGCCCGATGGAAAAACAACGGACAGTCGCCTTTCATACCCTGGGCTGCAAGCTCAACTTTTCGGAGACCTCTACCCTTTCGCGTTCTCTGGAGGGGCAGGGCTTTGTCAAAAAAGAGTTCGAGGAGGTAGCCGACGTGTATGTGATCAACACCTGCTCCGTCACGGATAATGCCGATAAGGAGTGCCGCCAGCTGGTGCGCCGCATTCAGCGCAAGGCCCCCGAAGGCCTTGTGGTGATCATAGGCTGCTACGCCCAGCTGAAACCTAAGGAGATTTCGCAGATCCCCGGCGTAGACCTGGTGCTGGGGGCTTCGGAGAAGTTCAACCTGGCCGTACACCTGCACGAACTGGCCAAGGGCGACTCCGCCCGCATTTCTTCCTGCGATATCGAAGAGGTGTCCGGTTTTAATTCCTCCTGGTCGGTCAACGACCGCACCCGCACTTTTTTGAAGGTGCAGGACGGCTGCGACTACACCTGTTCCTTCTGCACCATACCCATGGCCCGGGGCAAGAGCCGCAGCGACAGCATCACCAACGTAGTGCGCAACGCCGAACAATTGGCCCAGAATGGCGTGAAGGAGATCGTGCTGACGGGCGTGAACCTCGGCGACTTTGGAAAGGGCCCCGATGGGTCTAAGAAATCGGAAGAATCTTTCTACGATCTCATTCAGCAACTCGAGAAGGTGGAAGGCATCGAGCGCTACCGCATTTCCTCCATCGAACCCAACCTGCTCACCAGCGAGATCATCGGGTTCGTGGCCGGCAGTAAGAAGTTTATGCCCCACTTCCATATTCCCCTGCAAAGCGGCAGCAACGAGATCCTGGCACTGATGCGCCGTCGCTACAAGCGCGAGTTGTACGCGGAGAAGGTGGCTATGATCAAGTCGCTGATGCCGCATTGCGCCATCGGGGTCGACGTGATTGTTGGCTTCCCTTCGGAATCGGACCAGCACTTCGAAGAGACCTTCCGGTTTCTGCACGACCTGGATGTGTCGTACCTGCACGTGTTCACCTATTCGGAAAGAGATCATACCCATGCCCTGGAGATCCAGCCGGTAGTGCCGGTGAACGTGCGGCACGAACGCAATAAGACCCTGCGCAACTTAAGCTACATGAAGATGCAATACTTTACGGCACAGCACCAGGGGCAAACACGCAAGGTGCTGTTTGAAGGACACGAGAAGAATGGCATGATGGAGGGTTATACCGACAACTATATACGCATTCATACCCCTTACCGTGCGGAGTGGGCGAATGAGATTGTGGATTGGAAGATCGCCTAAGAAAATTTTCTTCAAAAATTTTTTGGTGGAAATGTACGGCCCCTTATCTTTGCACTCCCAACGAACGAAAGGGATAACAAAAAGATCTTCAACATATTGGGAGCATAGCTCAGCTGGTTCAGAGCATCTGCCTTACAAGCAGAGGGTCCGCGGTTCGAATCCGTGTGCTCCCACACAATATGAGAAAGGGTTTCAGAAATGAGACCCTTTTTTGTTTTTATCCACCAGGGGCCGCGGTTCGTTCCGATAGCTATCGGAACCGTGTGCTCCCGCTCAAGATCAGAACGGGTTTCAGAAATAAGACCCTATTCTGTTTCAACTAAATAAATTACCTTAATTATTGCAATAGCTCCACTGCGCTTATCTGGACTGCAAAACTCCTACTGATTTAGAGTATTTTTGTTTTATGGCTGCAGTATACATTTTATACTCCCCATCAACAGACAAGTACTACATTGGCAGTTGCAACATTTTATCGGAGTGACTTCAACAACATAAGTCCAAAGAATTCAATAAAGCCTATACAACCCTAATGGCAAATGATTGGATGCCTTTTCTAAGCATT
>DASWYM010000327.1:0-3255 GCA_036404975.1 Chitinophagaceae bacterium | reverse complement strand
CCTTTGGGCTTTTTGAGGTAAAACAGCAGCCCGAAACTCTTGTCCATAAAGGTGCATTTTAGGTTGATTAAATTAGCATTAAACGCATGCAAACAATCCTACATGCTTCCTTACAAGTCGTTAAGAGTCAAAGGCTTTTGTAAATTCCAGTGAGTCATTGTGAGGTCTTGTCAATACTCACCGAATTACTCACTGAAAAAAAGCGTAAAGTGGAGTCAAGTTGGGTAGGTGCTGAAAACAAAAAAGCCCGTAAACACTACGTTTTACAGGCTTTTTTGACGTTACTTGTCTGGTCCAAACAAGTTTTCAGCGGAGAGAGAGGGATTCGAACCCCCGGAGGTGTTACCCTCAACGGTTTTCAAGACCGCCGCATTCGACCGCTCTGCCATCTCTCCGGCGCGAAAATAGGGGAAGCGGTTTAATCAACAAAAAAAAATAGCGTAACTCTTTCTGCACCATTGCAATTGCACGTCGATTGTCGTAACTTACACGAACCATTACTTACTAAACTTCCACGTATGAAGAAGGTTTCAGATATCCTGGCAAGAAAAGGTACCGCCATCGTCTCCGTCTCTCCCACCACAACCGTCCTGGAAGCCTTGCGCATGATGGCAGGCCACAACATCGGTTCGGTTGCAATTATGGACGGCGACAGCCTCGTTGGCATCATGACCGAACGCGACTATTCACGTAAGGTGATCCTGAAAGGAAAATCTTCTACCGACACACCGGTAGCCGATATTATGTCCACAACTTTCCCAAAAGTACACCCCTCCGACTCCATCGAACAGTGCATGCAACTGATGTCCGACCAGAACATCCGTTACCTCCCTGTTTTCGAGGGCGACAAAATGCAGGGAATCTTATCGATCAATGATGTGGTGAAAGAAACCATCCTGTCGCAGGCAGAAACTATTTCCAACCTCAAGGATTACCTGCACGCTAACTTATAAAGCAGCTGCGAGTATCGAGGTTACGAGTTGCGAGTTGTAAGCAATTTAAAAGGGCTGGAGTGTCCAGCCCTTTTACTTTTATTTGAGTTTATTATCCAGACTCTTATCCACTATTTCTCCTGGGGTTCTTCTTTGTCCTTGATCAGCACCAGGTCGGCCATATCGATCTGCATGGGCAGGAGCCCTATTTTTACCACGGCTTTCTTGCCCCTGAGCTCCAGCACTTCACCCACCTGCAGGTTGCGCTTCATTTTTACTTTATCGCCCACCTTGATCTCCCCTCCTATCTCTTCGTATTTGGAGTCGAGCTGCTTTTGCTTTTTGCTAACTGCCTTCTCCTCGTTCTTCTTAAAGAGCAAGGCTGCAATGCCGCGGATCACCTTGTCCTTGTCTTCGGCCTTCTTCCACTCCACCACCATCTGGCGAAGCTTTCGTTCCATGTCCTTCAGGTAAGCCAGGCGGTCTTCGGTGATCTTGTTTTGCTGCTTCAGCACTTCCACCTGCTGGCGGTGCCGCTCGCGATCCATCACCTGCTCCATTTCCTTCTTCAGCCGCTCGTTTTCCTTCAGCAGCTTCTGCAGTTCTTTTTCCCTCACCTCCATACGGCGGATGTCTTGCTCGGTACGGTTCAGCAGCTTGTCCAGCCGGAAATGGTCTTCGTTCACCAGGCTGCGGGCCCGCTCAATGAGCTTACGGTCCAACCCGATGCGCTCGGCAATGGAGAAGGTATAGGAGCTTCCGGGTTTCCCAATGATCAACTTATAAAGAGGCAATAGATTGTTTTCGTCAAAAGCCATAGCGCCGTTGATAATGCCGGGGGTCTTGTTGGCCATCACCTTCAGGTTCAGGTAGTGGGTGGTTACAATTCCAATGGCGTGCTTGCGGGCCAACTCCTCCATAATCACCTCGGCAAAAGCTCCACCCAGGTTGGGATCGGAACCACTACCCAGTTCGTCAATAAAGAAAAGGGTCTTCCCGCTGGCAGTCTCCATAAAGTGCTTCATGCTGAGTAGGTGGCTGCTGTAGGTACTCAGCTCAAACTCGATACTTTGCGTGTCGCCGATATGGATCATCAGCTGCTTGAAGATACCAAACTGGGAAGATGGATGCACGGGCACCAGCAGGCCGCTCTGCACCATCATTTGCAGAAGGCCCACAGTCTTCAGCGTTACCGTCTTACCACCGGCATTGGGTCCGCTGATCACCAGGATGCGGTTTTCGCTGTTCAGGCTTACACTCACCGGTATGGTTTGCTTTCCTGATTTCTGGTTGTAAAGATAGAGCAGTGGATGGCAGGCGTTCACCAGGTGCACCAGGGCTTTGTCTTCCAACACGGGGTATTCGCCTTTTACGGCAATTCCCAGTTGCGCTTTGGCCTGTATGAAATCGTATTCACCCACAATGGCATGGTACACCGACAGTAACGCTACGTAGGCCGACAGGCGCTTGGTCAGTTCCTTAAGAATGCGGTATACCTCCCTGTTCTCGGCGCTCTCCAGCTCAAAGAGCTGGTTATTGAGGTCAATGGTCTCCTCCGGTTCAATGAACGAAGTGCGGCGGCTGTCGCTTTCCCCGTGCAGGATGCCCTTTACGGTGCGCTTTTGTTCGGCATAAACGGCCACTACCCGGCGGCCATTCATAAAGCTTTCTTCAATCTCGGCCAGGTAGCCCTGCTTGTTTAACTTGCTGATGATGCGTTCGAAGAGGCGACGAAGCTCGTTGCGCTTGCGGTACAGGTCCATGCGGATCGACTGCAGCTCGGGGCTGGCATTGTCCTTCACGTTGCCGGTCTCATCAACCACCTCGTTGATCAACTCCAGGATCTTCTTCTCGTAGTAAGTGCCCTGGATCACCGTCGCCAGGGCGGGGTAAGCCACCCTGCGCTCACTGTCAAACCAGCGGAAGATGCGCTCCATACTGAGGGCCAGCTTGCGCAGCGACACCAGCTGCTCACCCACCAGCATAGCCCCTTCAATGTTCAGGAGGCGCAATTCTTTGGAGAGGTTAAGTATATAATCGTTGGGAAAATAAATGGCATTCTGGATCAGTTGCTTGTATTCGTGGCTCTGCTTTAACTCCACATCAATAAACTCTTTTTTGGTATGGATACGTAAAGCCTCCGCCTTCGTTTTGGCATATTCCGAGCGGCACCTCTCGTGAAGTAGGCTCTTTATTTTATCGAATTCCAGTTGTACGGTTGCTGACTCCGGATATAATTTCATGAATAGAATAGGTGTGCTAAATTTATTTCAAAGTTAGGGGTGTCGCTAATCTCTTAAAAGAAAGCAAAACCTCGACCAAA
>DASWYM010000326.1:0-4570 GCA_036404975.1 Chitinophagaceae bacterium | reverse complement strand
TTCGGGCACAAATACATCTTTAGCCTCCACATCGTTGCTGTCGGTGGCCCTCATGCCCAGGGTGTACCAGGTATCGATGATCTCGCAATCCTGCGCCCTCATATACACCCCAATCACCTCGGGGTGACCATTGCTCATCCTAACCTGGTCGCCGTCCATCACCAAAGCATACACAGCGATCCACTGTGCTTCGTGTACATTACTGAACAGGGGGTTGCGTCCATTGATGCGGAAGCCTCCCTCTGCCGGCACGGCTTTCATCGGCGGGTGAAAAGTAGCCGCCATAAACGTGTCGGGGCCGCCCTGGTAGAGTTCTGCGACCCCTCTTTCCGGCAGGCGGCTGACCCACCAGGTGGAAGTGTTGGCCACCATCATCGACCAGCCGGCAGCGGTATTGTGGCGCGCCACTTCTTCCAGTACTTTGGCCGTGGTGAGCGGGTCGGCCTCAAGTCCTCCCAACGACTTGGGCAGCAGGAGTTTGTAAAAGCCCGCATCGCTCAGTGCCTTGATCACAGGCGGTGACAGCCTGCGGTTGGCCTCCTCGGCTTCTATGTAGGAACTGATGACCGGTCCCATATCGTGGGCCGCCTGCAGGAGGTTCTTTTCGGGGATGGTGGAAACGGGAGTTGACAAGGTTTCCATAAACAAGTGTTTTACGTGTGATGAGTGGAAATCGTCAAGGGGAAACGGCTGTTTAGAAGAGACGGTTCTGTTTTGTCATGGTGCGGTTGGGACTGCTAAATTACACCTTTCCGGCTAAGGGGTTCAGCACTACCTGGCAGCAAAGCTTACCCGGCCTGACTTGCGTCAGTAAATAATACTGCGGGATATCCTAGCTTTAAGGTGAACCCTTTTCAAAAACCTTATTATGAAACCGATCCTTCTAGCTGTGCTATTGATAGCCAGCGTATCGCTTCAGGCGCAAGTGCAAAAAGACTCTGCCCATAAAACACACCACCAGGAAAATAAGAAAGTCATGAAATTTGAAATACCCGGTTCCCTGAAAGCCGAACATAAAAAGCTGCACGAGACCCTGCTGGAGTATACCAGGTTGCCGGGCAAAACCGGTACGGCAGCTAAAGAGGTAGCGAAGCTGCTGCACCCGCACTTTGTCAAAGAAGAGGAATACGCACTGCCGCAACTGGGCCTGCTGCCCGCCCTGGCCAAAGGACAGGTTTCTGCCGACATGAAAGAAGCCGTGGCCATGGGCGACAAGCTAAAGCAGGACTTTGACCAGATGCTCTCCGAGCACCGGCAGATCGTAGGCGCCCTGGACAACTTGCAAAAAGCAGCCCGGGAAGAACGCCGTCCCGAAGTGGTGCGCTTTACCGAAGCGCTAAAGCTGCACGCCCAAACCGAAGAAGAAGTGCTGTATCCGGCGGCCATCCTCATTAGTGAATACTTAAAGTTGATACTATAACCCTAAAACAAAAGGCATGAAAGGCTATAAGACCAACATCGAAAAGGACACTACGGAAAACCAAAACTTCCGCCAGGTAGCCTATACAGGCAAGCACCTTCAGCTGGTGCTTATGAGCCTTAAGGTGGGCGAAGACATCGGTGAAGAAGTGCATAAGGACACCGACCAGTTCTTCCGCTTCGAAAGCGGCTCAGGCAAATGCTTCATTGACGGCCATGAATACAGGGTAAAGGACGGTGACGTCGTTGTGGTACCTGCCGGCGCCAGGCACAATGTCATCAACAACAATCCGGAAGAAGAGTTGAAGCTCTATACCCTCTATGCTCCTCCGCACCACAAGGACGGCCTTGTGCGCGCGACCAAAGAAGCAGCAGAGGAAAACGAAGAAGCGTTCGACGGCAAGACCACCGAGAGGGGTGCCACCGTTCGTTAACGCCCACCAGCAACCCTGGCCCTTGCCCGAAAACAGGACAGAGCACCGGATCACTAACTGCAGCAGCGAACGCTGTGGCCCGTCACTATTGTGTGCCACCGCTCGGCCACATTCGTATATAAGCCTTTGACCTAAAGGCTAATAAAGCTCCTGTACTTCGCTTGCCATGCTGGTCACACTACGAACATCATGCGGCACAGGGGCTGGAAAGCAACCGGGTTTCGTGCATAAAGAAATTAGCTTATACAGGCATGCCCATGACTAGTACTGCAGGTAAACCTCATATCGGCTTCTTCTCACTGGTTTTCAGTTTATCCATTCCGTTCTGGATACTGGGCGCTTATGTTGACCTGAGCGGAAGGATTCCGATCAACCTGCCCATCAGTGCCCTTATGCTGCTGTGTCCTATGACCGCCGTTATTATAGTGCTGTGGAATAAAAAGGGCGCCGTTCGATCGTTATTCAAGCGCGCAGTGGATGCAGGAAGCATCCACAACCCGGCCTGGTATATTCCCGCTTTAGTGCTGATCCCCTCCCTCCTGCTGACAGCGTATGGCATCATGAAAACGCTGCAGGTGCCCCTGCCCAGGCCCCACCTGCAAATAGAAGTGGCAGCACTGCTCCTGGTCCTGTTTTTCGGTGCAGCCATCAGCGAGGAAGTGGGCTGGACCGGCTATATGACTGATCCATTGCAACAGCGCTTTGGAGCCTTGAAAGCCGCATTACTAATTGGAACGGTATGGGCGGCATGGCATACTATTCCTTACATCCAGGCACACAGATCCTCAGCCTGGATACTCCGGCACAGCTTGGGAACCGTCGCCCTCAGGGTGATCATTGTGTGGCTTTACAACAACACCCATAAAAGCCTGTTTGCAGCCGTCCTGTGTCATACCACGGTGAATATGAGTGAATTCTTATTCCCCAATTATGGCTCCCACTACGATCCCTTTGTCTTTGGTGTAGGGCTGATCCTTACAGCCCTTTTGGTGACCTGGCTGTGGGGAGGTAAAATGTTAACCCAGTACCGCTTTGCACCCTTGAAGTAGCACGCGGAGCGCACTGCCTTTTACATCCAGGCGCCGGCCCTGTGTAGGCCGGGAGCACCCCTCACGGACCCGAGTTTTTCAGGATAAAACGCCTACCTGGAGATCATGCCCTCCAGGATGCTGCCCACAAAATAGGCCAGCACCGCGGCAATGCTCCCCAGCAAGAGGGTCTCCAGGATACTCCGGTACCACACGGCACTGGTGACGTGGCTGCGCAGAAACCCGATGAGCAGGAAGCTCACCCCCGTGAGCACACAGGAATACAGGAACAGCCGGTCGGTGTGCGTTTCGTACAGGTAGCTGTAGATATACACCAGCAGCGGCACCAGCCCCATGAGGATAAAGGAAACAAAGGTGGCGCCCGCCGTGCGAAGAGGCGACAAATGATTTATTAGGGGAGCTTCTGCTTCGGCCTGGTCCAGTTCCGACTTCTCGGAGAGGTAATTGCCCACCGACATCGAAAAGCCGTCGGCAATGAGGTTGGCAAAGCCCAGCACGATAATCACGCCGGTATCGAGCTTGCCGCCCGTGGCGCCCGCCACCACCGCAAAGGTGGTCACGCTGCCGTCGATGCCCCCGTAGACAAACTCTTTCAGGTAGGTGATACGCTTGCGGTGGTTGCCGTGGCGCAAGGCCGACTTTTTCATACCCGGAGATTTAAGGTGGTACCGTTTACACGGTTTGCCATACAGGGAATAAAAAGCATGCCCTGCCCGGTGCATTATGGTACGCCGCTTGCCGTCTTTATCCAAAAGCAGTTATGAACCACAAAGAACGCAACCTGGCCCTGGTGGGCGCTTCCATCTTCTTGGGCCTCGCCTTGGCCATCGGCACCTGGATCCGCAAGCTCTAGCCGCGCCCCGCAAAGAGCCCCTGTCCCCTCCGGCTTGTTACCAGTCCCGGAACTCCTTGTCATACCCCATCCCCCTAATTCCCAATCCCTAATTCCTAATCCCTGTTCTCTCTACAGGGGGTTGTCCTTAGGTTGTCCTTACCTTCTCTTTGGGTTGTCTTTAGGTTCTTCTTACATGATACGGTAAGAAAAAGGCAAAAACAACCCAAAGTAAAGCCATCGGGAAGCCAGTGAGAAGCCTTAATGACCTAATGACTTACTGACCCAATGACTTGTTTCACGTTTGACGTTTCACGTCTCCTGCCCGCCCATTGGCACATTTGCACATTTACTCATTTCCACATTCCCTTACCTTTATCGCTAACAATTCTACCATCATGAAAAAGCTCCTCCTGCCCCTGCTGCTGCTCACGGGCCTCACGACCCTGCAGGCACAGACCACCGCCATCAAAGCTTCGGTCAGCCACTCTTCCCCGGCAAAAAGCCTCCTGCTCCAGGAAGCCTCGCCTGCCACCGTGGGCATGTCGGCCGAAAAGCTGGCCCGCATCGATGCCCTGCTGCAGGACTACGTGGACAAGGGCTGGATCCCCGGCGCCTCGGCTATCATTGCCCGCAACGGCAAGATCGTCTACTACAAAAGCTTTGGCTATCGCGACCGCGACGCCCGCACGCCCCTGAAGCGCGACGACATCTTCCGCATTGCCTCGCAAACCAAGGCCATTACGAGCGTAGGCGTCATGATGCTGATGGACGAGGGCAAGCTGCTGCTCGATGACCGCCTGTCGAAATACCTGCCCGAGTTCCGGGAACCGAGG
>DASWYM010000325.1:0-2351 GCA_036404975.1 Chitinophagaceae bacterium | reverse complement strand
CGATGTTCTGGATAACGCCCTGGAATCAGAAGTAATAGTATGTATGTTCTTTTTGTTTTTTTAATTGCGCATCAACTGTCCTTTAAGGCAGTTGATGCTTTTTGTTTATGATGAGGAGACGGTCCTAAGATAAAGGCTGCGTAATCGCCTTGTGACGATGATCATGATCCATGGCTTTGTAGTCATGCAGCTGAATCCAATATTTATTTCATAATAGCGTCAATCACTGACCATGTTTTATTCCATTGTACTTCGCATCAGGAAAACGGTTCTTGCCCTGCTTTTTGTCCCTTTCTTCTCTACCTGCCTAGCGCAGGAAACTTTTCTCTTTACCGAAGGCCTGGGTGCACTCATCCTTTACCGCTATGGCCGGGAAGCCCTTTATACGGATCCACTGGCGTACCAATTGTACACCAAAAACATTAAGCACCCGGCACAGCATACTTCATTTGGAACGGTCAGTTCCACAGAGGCAATTAATTGGCAACCCCTGGCAGCCGATAGCACTGGCCGGCTGATCGTTCCCCGCACCGGTAACAATTTCAGCTTCGGTCGTAGTGGTGGCTATATATACCTTACTTATACTTCCGACAGGGAGCGGGTGGCACTTCTCAATATACAGGGAAACAGTGGCCTGTTCTTTAACGGGGAATTGCATGCCGGGGACCCTTATAACTCTGGTTGGCTGTATCTGCCGGTAAAGGTTAAAAAGGGATTGAACGAAATTTATGTACGCGGCGTGAATATAAAAGCGGCCCTTACGTTCCCTGCAAAGCCAGTCCTCCTGAATACCGAAGATCCTACCGTACCCAGCATCGTTCTTGATGGACAGAATCAGAGCATGCACGGTGCCATAGTGGTGTATAATACCACCGGGAAAGAATTAAAAGGACTGCAGGTCAAAAGCAGCATGGGCGGAAAGGAGATCATAAGCGATATTCCAACCATTCCTGCATTATCAGCACGAAAAGTGGGCTTCCGATTTGATGGGAGTGCAGTTACCACCAAGGGGAAATACGACTGCCGCCTGGTGCTCCAGGAGAAAGACAAAGTGCTGGACGAGTCGAAAGTAACCATAGAGGCTGTTGAGCCTGCTGATCCATACAGTGTCACTTTTATAAGCGGGATGGACGGAAGTACGCAGTATTATGGTGTGACACCCCAGGAAGGAGGACATAAGGCTGGTTCCGCGTTCTTCGTGTCGGTGCACGGTGCGGGCGTAGAGGCCATTGGCCAGGCAAGGGCTTACCGGTCGAAAGACTGGGGCACACTGGTGGCCCCAACCAACCGAAGGCCCCGTGGCTTTAACTGGGAGGATTGGGGAAGGCTGGATGCCTTGGAGGTGTTGCGCCTGGCTACAGCCAAGTTCAAGCCTCACCCGCAGCATATTTACCTGACTGGTCATTCGATGGGCGGGCACGGCACCTGGTTCCTGGGAGCCACCTATCCCGATAAATGGGCTGCCATTGCGCCTTGTGCCGGTTATCCCACACTGAAGGGATATGGCTCGGCCGACGGCCTGGTGCCCGACCAGCCGGCAACAACGATGGAGCAGATGCTGCTGCGCTCCAGTAATCAAAGCGACGTGATCCAACTGGCTTCCAATTACAAGCCATTGGGTGTTTATATCTTTCACGGCGATGCCGACCGGGTAGTATCCGTGAACTATGCCCGGCAGATGAAAAAGGTATTGGGGGATTTTCACTCGGACATGAGCTATTACGAATACCCCGGCGGAGAGCATTGGTTTGGTAACCACAGTGTGGACTGGGAACCCTTGTTCAACTACTTCCGCTGGCACGAGCGCCCGGTGGATAGCGCAGTAAATAGAATTGATTTTATGACCGCCAGCCCCGGCATCTCTGCCTCTTATCGCTGGGCGACTATTTGGCAGCAATTATATCCGTTGCAGTACAGCCGCATCCAACTGCAAAGAGACCGGGCAGCACATAGCATTACCGGGAAGACAGAGAATATTCGCCTCCTTCAACTGGACCTTTCCGGTTTCGGGAAGGATGCAGCACTGACTATCACGCTGGATAGCCTGGCACCATTGACCTACACTACCCGCAACGAAGCGGATAGTCTTTTCCTGGTCCGGGAAGAAGAAGCCTGGGTGGTGGGTAACCACCCCGGTGCGCAGCAAAAAGGACCGCATCGTTATGGAACCTTTAAAGATGCTTTTAATCACCGGATGGTGTTTGTATACGGTACCGGCGGAAGCAGAGAAGAAAATGAGTGGAGTTTGAACAAGGCCCGGTATGATGCCGAAACCTGGTATTACCGGGGCAATGGTGCTGTAGATGTGGTTGCTGATAAAGAATTAGCACTTCAGAAATACAAAGACCGCG
>DASWYM010000324.1:0-2015 GCA_036404975.1 Chitinophagaceae bacterium | reverse complement strand
TACCGCTTAAACGTATCTGAATATGAACGCACCGGCTAAGCCGTCCATCCTGTTAGTGGAAGATGAAGAGAACCTGCACGAGGCCCTGAAGATGAACCTCGAGATGGAAGGCTATGCAGTCACCTCGGCCTACAATGGCCTGGCGGCCCTCAAGGCCGTGGAGAACGAGTACTTCGACCTGATCATCATGGACATTATGCTACCCGAGATCGATGGAGTGAACGTGACGCAGAACATCCGCATCACCAACAACGAAGTGCCGATCCTCATCCTGAGTGCGAAGAACACCAGCGAGGACAAGGTGCTGGGCCTGAAGAAGGGCGCCGACGACTACATGACCAAGCCCTTCAACCTGGAGGAGCTGCTGCTGCGCGTGCAGAAGTTGATCAACAAAAATAAGCGCCTGCAGGACAAAAGCTCTATCGGCGACACCTATTCGTTTGGTGGCCACACCATCAACTTCAGGGCCCAGGAGGCCCGCAACGCCCGGGGCGAACGCATCGAGCTAAGCAAGAAAGAGTCCATGCTGCTGAAGCTGCTCATCGAGAATAAGAACGAAGTGGTGCCCCGCGAAAAGATCCTCCAGTCGGTATGGGGCTATAATGTCTACCCTACCACCCGCACCATCGACAACTTTATCCTCTCCTTCCGCAAGTACTTCGAAGAGGACAGCCGCAATCCGAAGCATTTTCATTCCGTAAGAGGGGTGGGATATAAGTATACAGAGTAAAGCTACTGGTCATTGAGTCATTGGGTCATTAAGTCATTGATCTCCCGCCCTGGAAGTTCCTATAGAGCGGATGTAGGGGTGCAGGACTCTGAGGAAATGCTCGAACTTCAGGCGAAAAGCATCCCTTTCCTCAGTACTAATAAGGGCCCGGTCATGAGCAAGCTTAAGAGCCGTCATGGTTTCGTAAGCCGAGCCGCGGGCGTAATAGCAAAAGTTCCTGTTCTCTTTATACGAGTAGCGGCCATAGCCCTCCGAAATATTCAGGGCAATGGAATCAGCCGCCTTGGTGAGCTGCCGGCCAAGGGTGTCTTTGTGAAAGTAATGCCACCTGTTTACGCAGTGCCAGGCTTCGTTGGCAATGTCCACGGCTGATTTATATACTTCCAGCTCGTCCAGCTTGATCATCCCATTAAATTACAAAACCTTCCCCCGAAGTGCAACTACCCAACCAACAGTGAGCCCGGGCCTAGGCAAATGACCCAATGACCTAATGACTTCTCTACAGATCCCCCAACTGCGGCCTGATCACGATCTCTTCCACCGTCGCTTGCGGAGAAAGGCGGCTGGCGGTATAGATCAGCGTAGCAATGTCTTCCGGCTCCATGATGCGCTCGGGCTCAACAAAGCCTTTCCACGAGTCGGTGTAGACCGCACCGGGAATAACGGCGGTGACCTTTATGTTATGCTCCTTCAGCTCGAAGCGCAGGTTCTTGGTAAAGCCCAAAAGCGCAAACTTGCTGATGCTGTAGGCCCCGCCATTGGGATAGGCATCGAGGGCGGCGATGGAGCAGATGGTAAAGATGTGGCCGCTCTTCTGCGCCATCATCCGGGACAGCACCGTACGCGTGAGGTGGTAGGCACTATACAGGTTCACCTCCAGCATCGTTTCCAGTGCCCCGTCGGGCTCCTGCGAGATGGTGCCCGGCACAAAGGTGCCCGTGTTGTTGACCAGCACGTCGATGGTCTCAGCGGTGTTCACCACCCACTCCCCAAACAGGCGGGCCTGCTCCTTCCTGCCCAGGTCGAAGGCCTTGCCGTCGATGCGGCTGTTGGGGAACTCGTTGCGAAGCTTCTCGATGGCCTGCAGCAGGTTGTCCTCCTGGCGCGAGCACAAATAAAGGTCATAGCCGTGCAGGGCAAAGATGCGGGCTACCTGGTAGCCGATGCCACGGGAGGCACCTGTGATAACTGCATTCATAATGGTTGTCTTAAATTTGGAGCTTTTCCAGCACAAATCTAAAGGCAACAGAGCACTAATGAAGTACCGGCACATCTTTTTCGACCT
>DASWYM010000323.1:0-2067 GCA_036404975.1 Chitinophagaceae bacterium | reverse complement strand
CATCCAGTACATTGCCGGTGAGGACTCCGGAAATCCCGGCTTGACCGAAAACATTTATGCTGAGCAGTAAAAGAACAAAAGCAGTTATATTTTTCATCAGGTGCCCCAAAAATAACCAATTGAGCTACAATAAATACTTCTTAAAATCTGCCATCCTGTCACTTCCTCCGATAGGTTTATTTATCTTTGCCACCAATTTTCTCTGAATTATGCTAGACGTTGTCCAGAAAGTACATGATGAGGCCCGGCAGGGCGAGGCATTTGCTCCTTTTGCTAATGATCCAAATGACTACACAAAGAAGTTCTACATAGAAAGCTATGGTTGCCAGATGAACTTTAGCGATAGCGAAATTGTGGCTTCCATCCTGAGCGAGGAAGGCTTTGGCGCTACCCGCAATTTTGAAGAGGCGAACCTGATCTTATTAAACACCTGCTCTATACGCGAGAAGGCCGAACAGACAGTCCGCAAGCGGCTGACGGAGTTCCGAAAGCTAAAGAAGAAAAAGCCCTCCCTGCTGGTAGGGGTATTGGGCTGTATGGCCGAGCGTCTTAAGTCGAAGTTCATCGAGGAAGAAAAGCTGGTGGATATCGTTGTAGGGCCCGATGCCTACCGCACCCTGCCCCAGCTGATCATTGAAGCTGAAGGAGGTCAGAAGGGTGTAAACGTGCTTCTGAGCCGCGACGAGACCTATGCCGACATCTCCCCGGTGCGCCTGAATAGCAATGGCATTACGGCCTTTGTGAGCATCATGCGCGGTTGCAACAACATGTGCTCGTTCTGCGTGGTGCCCTTTACCCGGGGGCGTGAGCGCAGCCGCAACCATGAAAGCATCCTTGCCGAGTGCCGCGACCTTTTTGAGAATGGCTATAAGGAAGTAACCCTGCTGGGTCAGAACGTGGACAGCTACTACTTCACACCCGAAGGCGACGGCAAGCCGGTGACCTTTGCAGCCCTGCTGGAGATGGTGGCCCTGGTCTCCCCGGACCTGCGGGTACGCTTTTCGACTTCCCACCCCAAGGACATTACCGATGACGTGCTGCATACAATGGCCCAGTACGAGAACATTTGTAAATACATTCACCTGCCCTTGCAAAGCGGCTCCACCCGGGTGCTGCAGTTAATGAACCGTAGCTATACCCGTGAGTGGTACATGGCGAAGGTGGATCGCATCCGCGAGATCATGCCCGACTGCGGGATCTCTTCTGACATTATTGCCGGTTTTTGCACCGAAACGGAAGAAGACCACCAGCACACCCTGCAGGTGATGGAATACTCCGGCTATGATATGAGCTATATGTTCTTTTACAGCGAGCGTCCGGGTACCCTGGCCCAGCGCCGCTACCAGGATGATGTTCCCCTGGACGTGAAGAAGCGCCGCCTTCAGGAAATCGTGGAGCTGCAGGGCAAGCTCTCGCAACAGAGCAACCAGAAAGACTTAGGAAAGACCTTTAAGGTCCTGATCGAGAATACATCGAAGCGCAGCGAATCAGACTGGATGGGACGCAACAGCCAGAACAAAGTGGTGATCTTCCCCAAGGGAAGCGCTGACCTGAAGCCGGGCGATTATGCTATGGTCAGGGTGAATGAATGCACACAGGCTACATTATTAGGAGAATTAGTTTAAACAACAGCAATGGATTTACAAAGTATAAAGAACAGGTTTGGTATCATCGGCAGCTCCCCTGCCCTGAACTACGCCCTGCAGGTGGCCACACAGGTGGCCAATACAGACCTGACGGTGTTGATCTCCGGGGAAAGTGGCGTAGGTAAGGAGGCTTTTTCGCATATCATTCATTCCCTCTCCGCCCGCAAGCACAACCCCTTTATTGCTGTTAACTGCGGGGCTATACCCGAGGGTACCATTGACTCCGAACTCTTTGGTCACGAAAAGGGTTCCTTCACCGGGGCCGTAGACAGTCGTAAGGGTTATTTCGAGACCGTAAACGGCGGCACCATCTTCCTGGATGAAATAGGTGAAATGCCTATAGGCACACAGGCGCGTTTGCTGTGCGTGCTGGAAACCGGGGAATTTATACGCGTAGGTGCTTCGAAAGTGCAGAAGACAG
>DASWYM010000322.1:0-3561 GCA_036404975.1 Chitinophagaceae bacterium | reverse complement strand
TGGGTGCCGGACTGGAAGCTGTTTGCAGATTTGAAATGAGTATGCGAATTTAGCACTCCCCCGGGGCTTTTACTAATTTAAAAGGTTAAAATCAGCAGTACTAACTATCTAATCCTATAATTCGGTTAAACGCCTAATTTTGACGCCTTGAAAATGAATATTGATATAAGGCAGGCCGCGCTGAGAACCATAGAGATGGAGGCGGAAGCAGTGGCGAACCTGGCCTCCATGCTCGATAACGGTTTTGTTCAAACCATAAACGTCTTGTCCGAATGTAAGGGCCGCATTGTCATCAGTGGTATTGGCAAAAGCGCTATCATCGCCCAGAAGATCGTAGCCACCCTGAACTCTACCGGCTCCCCTTCCATCTTCCTGCATGCTGCAGATGCCATCCACGGTGACCTTGGCATGGTGCAGCACGACGACGTGGTAATCGTTATCAGCAAAAGCGGTGAAAGCCCGGAGATCAAGGTGCTCGTGCCCCTCATCAAGAACTTTGGCAACCCCCTGGTAGCTATTGTAGGGAATATGGAATCCTTCCTGGCCAGTAAAGCGGATTACGTCCTGAATACCACGGTAAAGCAGGAAGCCTGCCCCAACAACCTGGCACCGACCACCAGCACCACGGCCCAGCTGGTGATGGGCGATGCCATCGCCGTTTGCCTTATGGAAGCGCGCGGCTTCGAGGTAAGCGACTTTGCCAAGCTCCACCCCGGTGGCGCCCTGGGGAAGAAACTCTACCTGAGGGTAAAAGACCTTTGCGAGGGGAATGAAAAACCCGCTGTAGGTATTACCCAGTCGCTGAAGGAAGTGATTATGGAGATGACAAGGAAAAGACTGGGTGTAACCGCCGTACTGAATAACGCCGGTCAGCTGGCGGGCGTGATCACCGACGGAGACCTGCGCCGCATGCTCGAAAAGACCGAAACAATTGATAATATCCAGGCCGGGCACATCATGTCCCAAAAGCCCAAGACCATCGAGGCTTCCGAAATGGCGGTTAACGCACTGGACATTATGCGCAAAAGCAACATCACGCAGCTCATTGTAGTGGAAGGCGACCGTTATGCCGGTATTATCCACCTGCATGACCTGGTAAAAGAAGGCATCATCTAAATTATTAGAAGAAACAGAATGAACAATCATACTTACGTAGCAATCATGGCCGGTGGTATAGGCTCTCGCTTCTGGCCGGTAAGCCGCACCAACCTGCCCAAGCAGTTCCTCGACATCCTGGGCACCGGTACCACCCTGATCCAGCAGACTTTTAACCGCTTTGCCCGCGTGCTTCCCAAACAAAACATCTACGTCGTTACCTCCAACGAGTATCTCGACCTGGTGAAGGAGCAACTTCCCGAGCTGCCGGTGGAGAACATCCTGGGCGAGCCTTACCGCAAGAACACCGCACCCTGCATAGCCTACGTATCCACCAAGATCCATGAAAAGGACCCACAGGCTTCCATGATCGTAGCCCCTGCCGACCACCTGATCCTCGACGAAACGAGGTTCCTTGAAGTGGTGGACAAGGCCCTGCACTTCGTCAACCACCTCAATGCGCTGGTCACCATCGGTATTAAGCCCACTTATGCCAATACCGGCTATGGCTATATCCAGCACGAGGCGATGGAAGCCACTCCTTCCATCTACAAGGTCAAGACCTTTACCGAAAAGCCCAATAAGGAGCTGGCCCAGACCTTCCTGGCATCCGGCGACTTCCTCTGGAACGCCGGCATCTTCGTATGGCGCGTCAGCTGCATCATCGAAGGGTTTAAGAAATACCTGCCCGAGATGTACGAGATCTTCCACGCCGAAAGGGAGAAGTTCAATACCGAAGACGAAAAAGCCGCCGTCGAGCAGATCTACCCCCAGTGCGTCAACATCTCCATCGACTTCGGTGTGATGGAGAAGGCCGATAACGTCTATGTCATCCCCGCCGAGTTCGGCTGGAGCGACCTGGGCACCTGGGCCAGCGCCTGGGAGAACAAGGACCGCGACTACCTGGACAACGCCGTGGTGGGTGACCACGTGATGATCATCGACGCCACCCGCTGTATTGTGCACGAGCAACAGGACAAACTGGTCATTTTACAGGGATTAGATGACTTTATTATTGTGGATACTAAAGATGTTTTACTAATTTGTCATAAAGACAAAGAACAGGAGATCAAAGATTACGTCGCAGAGGTGAAAAGAAACATCGGTGACCAGTTTGTATAATGAGTGATGAGTAATGAGTAATGAGTCTGGAGCAGTAACTTAGATGAAAACTGCTTATGTTCCTGGAATTGGCACATACCAAACTGGACATCTTTAAAGCTTCAAAAAGCTTTGTTTTGGAATGTTATAAGCTCACAAAAGCATTTCCTGCAGAAGAGCGTTATGCGATGGTTCAGCAGATCAGGAGGGCAGCCCTCACAGTTCATTTAACATAGCTGAAGGATGTTCTCGGAAATCATCCACAGGAAGAAAGCGTTTCTTTGAAATATCCAGGGGCTCTGTTATCGAAATAGATACAGCTTTGGATATTGCCAATGAACTAAACTATTGTTCCACTGAACAACTGAATACCCTTGGTGAAAAACTAATTATAACCTTTAAACAATTGAGTGGAATGATCGGTTACAATACGCCTACTCATCACTGATCACTCATTACTCATTTGATTCCGCTTATGAATTTTAATAACATCCTCTTTCTCGACATAGAGACCGTTTCTCAGTACGAAACCTACAACCACCTGCCGGAGGACTGGCAGGAGTTGTGGGACATCAAAGCCAACCTGCTGATCCGTAACAAGGAGAACGAAACCAGCGAGAGCATCTACGACCGGGCCGGCATCTATGCCGAGTTCGGCAAGATCATCTGCATCTCCTGTGGTGTGATACAAGGTACCGGTGAGAACAGGAAACTAATTGTCAAGTCATTCTGCAGCGACGACGAGCACCGACTGCTTACCGAGTTCTCCGAAATGCTGCAGTCCTGGTCGAAGGACGCCGAGAAGAGCCTCTGCGCTCATAACGGAAAGGAATTCGACTACCCCTACATCTGCCGCCGCATGATCATCAACAGCATCGCCATACCAGAAGCTTTGAAGATCGCCGGCCGCAAGCCCTGGGAGATCCGCCATCTCGACACCATGGAGATGTGGAAGTTCGGTGACTTTAAAGCCTACACTTCGCTGAAGCTGCTCGCCAAGGCTCTCGGCATCCCTTCGCCGAAGGACGACATCGACGGCAGCCAGGTGAACACCGTGTACTGGAACGAAAAGAACCTCGATCGCATTTCCCATTACTGCCAAAAGGACGTGATCACCCTGGCCCAGGTCCTGCTGCGTTACCACTGCGAGCCGACCATAAAGCCAGAGAACATTGAGATCAAGACGGTGAAGAAAGCAGGGATATAAGAAAGTCTAACGGACGCTGAGAACACGTTATTCTATAAACTACCAGCTATGCACAGACTCAACTTTTCCTCCGGCGCCAAGTGGGAAGACACCGTAGGCTACAGCCGCGCGGTGAAGGTGGGCAACCTCATTGAAGTGTCGGGCACAGTAGCCGTAGA
>DASWYM010000321.1:0-3865 GCA_036404975.1 Chitinophagaceae bacterium | reverse complement strand
AGAAAACCTTAAAGATTAATGGAGCAGGGGAATTAACACAGCCGTAAGAACCTTAAGGACGACGGCGCTGGCGTCTTCTGTCGCGATGCTTCAGAATAGGAGCCTTGCTTTCGCTGCCATCCAGGATCCGGCTGATGTTCTTCTGGTGGGTAAATAATACCAACAGGGCAACCAGTAATGCAAAAACACGGTAAAGGTGCTCGGGCTCGTTAAACACTACGAGGATAAAAACAGGGAAGGCTATACTGGCCAGTATGGAACTCAGCGATACCCAGCGGGTCAGGAATAACACCAGGATAAACACTCCTACGCAGCACAAGGCCACGTTGGGCTGAATACCCAACACCATTCCAAACAATGAAGCCACCCCTTTGCCTCCCTTGAAATTGGCCCAGATGGGAAAGATATGACCGACAACTGCAGCAAGGCCAAGACCGATCTGCATGTTCACCAGGTATAGTTCGCTTTCGTAAGAATAAGGCAATAAGTAAGCAAGCTTGACAGCAATGACCGCTTTCAGCATGTCGACGATCATTACAAAAGTGCCCCATTTGGGTCCCAGTACCCGGTATGTATTGGTAGCTCCTGCGTTCCCACTTCCATAATCACGAATGTCAATGCCGAAAAAAGAGCGGCTGACCCAAACCGAGGTAGGAATACTGCCAATCAGATATGCAAGAACAATCAGTACGATCTCATTCATAGAATGCTGGGTTAATACTAGGACTACAAATTTAAGGCAAAACAGCTACCTTTTGTATGTTAAATAACAAGGCCTTTAGCTTCCCTTAGTAAATAATAAGGAAATCCAATTAGTCCGATCGATTCGTTTCAGCAACCGGAAGTCCTGCCCGGCAAAGGCTTCAATGATATCTTCTGCATCATTGTTCATCAACCCACTCAACAACAGAAGAGACCTATTCTTACATGCTTTATTGAGCTGTTCGGCATATTGAAGCAATACGTTGCGATTGATATTGGCCAGTATCACATCAAATTGGGTGTCGGGGATAGTAGTAGACAAAGCAACGTTGATCTTTGTGCAGCCATTACGCTCTAAGTTCTCCCGCGCGTTCTCTATACTCCATTCGTCCACGTCAATAGCCGTAACCTTGCGTGCCCCCAGCTTTTCGGCCAGGATAGCCAGGATGCCGGTGCCGGTACCAAAGTCAAACACTTCCTTATCCTTAAAGTCTATGCCTTGCATCTGTTCCATCATCATGTAGGTAGTGGCGTGGTGCCCGGTACCAAAGCTCATTTTGGGAGTGATGATGATCTCGTGGGCCACATGAGGAATCGGTTGATGGAAATGGGCGCGCACGGCGCAAAAGTCACCTACTACAACGGGTTGGAAGTTGCTTTCCCACACCTCGTTCCAGTTTTGCTCTTCCACCTCTGCCAGCTTATAATCAAAGCCATCGAGCAGCGGGTGAATGGCCGCTTCGTTGAAGCCATCCTTTTCGAAATAGGCAAGCAGCACTTCTTCGTGCTGTTCATACCCCGAGGGATTAAAATCATTCAGCAGTGCGATCAGCTCTTCCTGCTGGTAATCGTTGGCAACGATGGATAGTTGTAGATGACGCATATGCAAAAATAAAGGCTGTCTTTCGACAGCCTTCCATTATTATTCGTTTTCTTTTCTGCGCTCGGGGCGGGGTCTTTCTTCACGCCTTCCTTCATCACGTCTGCGGTCATCACGACGATCTTCGCGGTGACCCTCACGGTGCTGGCCTTCACCACCACCGCCTTCGCGGTTCGGCATGCCTTCAGGTTTGGGCAGCAACACTTTACGTGACAGCTTGAACTTGCCGGTCTTCGGATCGGTACCAGTCAGCTTCACCTTCACCACATCGCCTTCGTTCAAAACACCGTCGAGGCTTTCCAGGCGCTTCCAGCTTACTTCCGAAATATGCAGTAAACCTTGCTTGCCGGGCAGGAACTCTACGAATGCACCATAAGGCTGTATGGTCTTTACGGTAGCTTCGTATACGTCACCTACGGTAGGTACCATTACGATGCCCTTGATCCAGTTGTGCGCCTTGTCCACTTTCTCTTTATCAGTACCAAAGATGCTTACTTCACCCATATTGTTCTTCTCTTCAATATTGATGGTAGTACCAGTCTCTCTTTGAATCTCCTGGATGATCTTACCACCAGGCCCGATCACCGCACCAATGAACTCGCGGTCAATGAACATCTTCACCATGCGTGGTGCGTGCGGCTTCACGTCGGAACGGGCTTCCGGCAGGCAGTTGTACATAGCATCCAGTATATGCATACGGCCACGGCGTGCCTGCTCGAGGGCATTGCGCATGATCTCCATGCTCAGTCCGTCTACCTTGATATCCATCTGGATACCACAGATACCATCGCGGGTACCGGTTACTTTGAAGTCCATATCACCCAGGTGGTCTTCGTCACCCAGGATGTCGGTCAGGATCGCATACTGGTTGCCTTTGGAGATCAGGCCCATAGCCACACCACCAATGTGTTTGGGCAGGGGCACACCGGCATCCATCAGGGCCAGCGATCCGGCACATACGGTTGCCATCGAGGACGAACCATTCGATTCCAGGATATCGCTCACAACGCGCACCGTATAGGGGAAATCACCACCCGGCATCATCTGCTTTAACGAGCGCATGGCCAGGTTACCGTGACCTACTTCCCTACGACCGGGGCCGCGCAGGAACTTCACCTCACCGGTAGAGAAAGGCGGGAAGTTATAGTGTAAAATGAATTTAGAATATTCCGACTTAGCCGCGCTTTCAACCAGCAGCTCGTCCAGCGGGGTACCCAGCGTAACAGTCGTCAGCGACTGTGTTTCGCCGCGGGTGAACAGGGCAGCACCGTGCGGGGTAGGCAGAATGTCTACTTCCATATCCAGCGGGCGCACATCTTCCAGGCCGCGGCCGTCGAGGCGCTTGCGGTCATTGAGGATCATGTCGCGCACTACGTAGTATTGCAGGTCCGCCAGGTAAGCCTTTACATGCTTCTTGGTCTCATCACCCAAAGCTTCGCCTTCCGGCAGGTCAGCTTCCTTGGTCAGCACCTCGATAATCTCTTCATAGAGCTTCTTATAAGACTCTTTACGCTCAGCCTTAGGCTGCTGGGCACGGGAGAACTGCTCGATCTTTGCTTTGGCCAGTTCTTCCACGCGCTGGCGCAATACTTCGTTGGTGACCGGCTTAGGGTAATCCCTCTTGGCTCCGGCACCTACCATATCGCGCAGCTCCTGCTGGGCGCGGATTTGAACACGGATGGCATCGTGAGCGACTTCGAGGGCTCTTACGAGGTCTTCCTCGCTGCACTCTTTGGCTTCCCCTTCCACCATCATAATGTTCTTCTCCGTAGCAGCAATGATGAAATCAATATCAGAGCGCTCCATTTCCGAGCGGCTGGGGTTGATCTTGAACTGTCCGTCAATGCGGCCAACGCGCACTTCGGAGATAACTTCCTGGATAGGTATATTCGACACGGCCAGGGCGGCGGAAGCGGCCAGGCAGGCCATGGCATCAGGCAGTACCTCGGGGTCTGAGGAGATCAGGGTGATGATCACCTGTACTTCGCAGAAGTAATCTTCGGGGAACAGGGGACGCAGGGCGCGGTCTACCAGGCGGGAGATCAGGATTTCGTAATCGCTCAGCCTTCCTTCACGCTTGAAGAAAGAGCCGGGAATACGACCGGCAGAAGCGAACTTCTCCATGTAGTCTACGCTCAGCGGGAAAAAGTCTTGTCCGGGCTTTGGTTCTTCTGTGGCTACAACAGTGGCCAGAAGAATGCTGTTACCCATTTTTACGGTTACCGAGCCGTCAGCCTGGCGCGCCAGGCGACCGGTTTCAATGGTAACCTCGCGGCCATCGCC
>DASWYM010000320.1:0-15191 GCA_036404975.1 Chitinophagaceae bacterium | reverse complement strand
TATAGTAACGCTATAGTAACAGTATCTCTACCCCGCCTTACAACCGCATCTCGGCCGGATCCCGGCCGCCTTTAGGCCGCCCTATATACAGGCGGCTGAGAGGCGGCTGCAAGGTCGCCCAGACCGGGCTGAGGGGCAGCTAAAATATACTGTTACTATACTGTACCTATGCTTTCTCTATACCGTATCCTTAGCGTAACCTGCCTTTTACGGTAAAGAATACGCCCTTCAGGTAAGTAGTGCGGCTTTTTTCTCTACACCTCAACAGCTCAACCGCTCAACTCCTGAACCTTTAGTTATTCACCTGAAAAGGGTATAAGATTTCACTGCACTTTCGTCCAGTTGTATACGTGCCCCGTCTTTGTGATCCGGAACCGCTCGGGTGTTGTGCCCGCGGCCAGGATGATCTTCATGGTCATAAAACCCTCTTTGTCCAGCTCCACGCTTTCGATCGTCAGGGGATTCATACCGGGGTTATTCAGGATGAAAGTATACGGTACTATCTGGCCGTTGTACTCAAAATAACCATCGTGGTGCGTGGTCACATTAGCAGTAATCGTAGGGTCATTGGGTGTGGCGATCTGGATGACACACCCGCTGCAGGGACTGATCTGCACGCTGCCGCCGCCCGAAGGCTTCTTGGTAAAAAGCTGTCCCCTGAGGTGTAGCACCTCGTGACCGATCTCACCGGAAGTTTTATGATACTTAACCTCCCTGATCTCGGAAGTGCCTTCCGGCACACCGGCTATCACTTCGGGCCGGCCACTCCGGTCCAGCACGTTGGCCTCTCTTGTGGTGCCGCAGGACAGGAAAAAAGCAATGCTAAGCAGAAGCAAATACCGGCGCAGGGAGCCTGTCTTGCCGGGAGCGTATAGGTTGATCATTCGCAGTGTTTGATTGTATAATAAAAGTCTTCTATGCAATTCACATACCCTGCGGTTGGAAGGCTACAGTTTAAACAGCTGAGTTCTATCCTCCCCCATCGGCCCTACCTTTGCCCCGGTCAGTAACACCAGTCGATCATTATAAACGAAGAGACATGGAAAAAAGAACCTTAGGCAACACCGGCCTCCGGATAGCGCCCTGGGCATTTGGCGGCAACGTATTTGGCTGGACAGCCGATGAGCCTACCTCCTTTGCTATCCTGGATGCCTTTACAGGAGCAGGCTTTAACCTCATCGATACCGCAGATACGTATTCTCGGTGGGCACCAGGCAACAAAGGCGGCGAGTCGGAAACCATCATTGGCAACTGGCTGAAGCAAAGAGGCAACAGGGACCAGGTGATCATCGCCACCAAGGTAGGCGGCGATATGGGACAGGGCAAAAAGGACCTCTCGGCCTCCTACATCCGCAAAGCGGTGGAAGACTCGCTGCGCCGCCTGCAAACCGATTATATCGACCTCTACCAGTCACACTGGGACGACCTCGACACCCCGGTAGGCGAGACACTGGACGTATACTCCGAACTGGTGCGCGAAGGAAAGGTAAGGGCCATCGGCGCCTCCAACCTCAGCCCCGAGCGCCTGGAGGAGTCGCTGCAGTACAGCCAGGCGCATCACCTGCCCCTCTACCAGACCCTGCAGCCGGAGTACAACCTCTATAACCGTAAGACCTATGAGACGAAGTACGAGCCCATCTGTCAACGTGAGGGCTTAGGCGTTCTGAACTATTATGCCCTGGCCAGCGGCTTCCTCAGCGGCAAGTACCGTAGCGAAGCCGACGTGAACAAAAGTACCCGTGGCGGTGGCGTCGTAAAGAACTACCTCAACGAACGCGGCCTGCGCATCCTGGCAGCCCTCGACGAAGTGGCTGCCCAATACAGTACCACCCCGGCAGCCATCGCCCTGGCCTGGCTGCTTGCCCGCCCCTCTATCACGGCACCTATAGCCAGCGCCACCAGCACCGCGCAGGTAGAGGAACTGGCCAAAGCCTTCCAGGTAAAACTGGATGCCGGTGCAGTGGAAAAGCTCAATACTGCCAGCGCCTATTGGGAAGGAAGGGATTAGGGATTGGGAATTAGGAGAACACGGATCATTTAAGTAGTGATCCATGTTCTCTTTCCTCAGCTAGAAGCTAGCAGCTGATCGCTGGCAGCTTCCTTTACGCAGCTACCCCCGCCATTTTCCTGCACTCTTCGGCACAGCGGTGGCAGGCGTCGGCACATTCCTTACAATGCACCATGTGCTCATGTCTTCCGCATTCATCGCCACAGGCCTGGCAGATGTCGGCACAGAGGCGGCACAGATCGCGTGCGGATCGTCCACCCATACTCATTACTTGTGCGGCAGCATAACAGAAAGCGGCACACTCCATATCCAGTTGGATACACCTGGCCATCATCTTTACGTCCTCCTCCTGAAGGCACGAAGAGGCGCAATGGTTACAGATTGCGGCGCAATTCAAACAGGCATCGATACAGCTTTTGTACTGGTGGTAATCTCCTGCCATAACAATCGTTTTTTAAATGAAAGAATAATGACCCTTACCGCAGCAAATAACAGACCCTTCCCAGGCAACCACGCCTTTTCTAATAGTATTATAATTACAGGCTCAGCAATATGAGTGATGAGTGATGAGTGATCAGTGATGAGTGATGAGTGATCAGTGATGAGTGATCAGTGATGAGTGAAGAGTATTAAGTGCACATTACTAACTACGGCCAGTAACCTGAAACAGAACACCAACTATCGCTGATCTGTAACTGCCTCTGCGTACAGCGTATAGCGTGTAGCCTTCTCACAGTTTCTCTCACGTTTCACGTCCTCACCACTTCGGCATCTCCAAATCATCCTTCGAAGACAGCTTCGGGAAGGGTGCGCGCAGCTCGCGCTGGTACCAGAACATCACCAAGACAATGTCGGACTTTTGCGGGCAATAGCGCCCGTCATATCGCCACCCCAGGTACTGTATAGTGATGCTAAGTTCCTTGTCGAAACGTATAGGATCGAGTATATGCCAGCGATAAATTCCTGGGTCTATGAATGAGTGCGGGACGTGAAACGTTAAACGAGAAACCAGAAACAAATCTGCGTCCATCATCGCCATCATAAAAATCCGCATACCTTCCCGCTTCCTAATCCCCAATCCCCTTCCCTGCTCCATGCGCCGGCAGCAACACATGAAACGCTGCCCCGCATCCCTTCTTGCCCTGCGCGAAAATCACCCCGTAGTGGTTGGTCACCACCTTCTTGCACAGGGCCAGACCAATGCCCGTGCCGCTGTACTCGGTGCGCGTGTGCAGGCGTTGGAAAATATGGAAGATCTGGTCGGCATAGCCCTGCTCAAAGCCAATGCCATTGTCCTCCACCACGATCTCGTAATACAATTGGTCTTCGTGCAGGTGCGGGTAGCGGGCGATCAACTCCACATCAGCCGTATGCGCAGATATGCGCACCACCGGTGGCTCTCCGGGCTTGGAGAACTTCAGCGCGTTGCTGATTAAATTGTAAAACAGCTGCTGCATTTGCACCGGCACCGCTTCCAGCACCGGCAAGGCTTCCACCGTAACTGTGGCTTCTTTTTGGGTGATTACCAGCTCCAGGTCGAGCAGCACTTTCGATACGACGGCATTCAAGTCCGTGAGTTCAAACAATTCCTCGCGGCTTAGCTGGGTAAAGTTAAGCAGCTCTTTGAGCAGGGAGCTCATGCGCTCCGCCGTGTTGCTCACTTTCGCCAGGTGCTGTTGCGCCTTTTCATCCATATCCTTCCAGGAGCCCTTCAGCAGCTCGCTGAACATGCGGATCTTGCGCAGTGGTTCCTGCAGGTCGTGCGAGGTCACATACACAAACTGCTCCAGTTCACTGTTGCTCTTCTCAAGTTCATAGGTGCGCTCCCTCACCCGTCTTTCCAACTCGCCGGCAAACTCCTTCTGTTCGTGGACATCGGTATTGGTACCAATCCACATCAGTATCTGTCCCCCGGTATCCTTGCGGGCAACGCCCCGCACGAGGTGCCAGCGGTACTCGCCGTCGTGGCGCCGGATGCGCTGCTCAAACTCGAAGTCATCTCCCGTGTCGATGGCGTGTTGCCACACCTCGCGGTTGCGTGCGGCATCCTCGGGATGGATCGACTCGATCCACCCCCAGCCCTTCAGGTCTTCCAGGCTCCGCCCCGTGTAGACCGTCCAGTGCTGGTTAAAAAAGTTCAGCTCTCCCTTTTCATCCGAAGTCCACACCTTCTGCGGCATGGCTTCAGCCATAAAGCGAAACAGCGCCTCGCTTTCCGCCAGGGCCACTTCCCGGGCTTTCTGCTCGGTGATGTCGTTTACCAGCAGGATGTTCAGGGCACGGCCTTCCTCAGTTTGCACTTCCGAGAGGTGCACTTCCAGGAAGTGGTTGTTGGTCCGCATCACCCGTGGACCGGCTCCGGCCTTAGCCAAGCTTAGCTTCAGGTGCTGCACCGTGATGGAAGGAAAGAAATCCGGCAGGTGATAAAGCTTCGCTTCTTCGGTGCCGAACAAATGCCGGGCCTTCTGGTTAAGGGCCAGCACGCGGCTTTCGTTATCCACCAGCAGGGCGCTGATGGGCGCCTGCTCCAGGAAGGTACCCAGGTTTTCTACCTTCACTGCGCTGGAGGCAATGGAAGTGGCCGCCTTCGGCACCTTATTGATGCGGCTGAAGCTGCGGCGCTGCCGCGTACGCTGGGCGGCATTGCCAAAGGTGAAGGCCAGGTCCAGCGCCCCGGTATAAGCCACGCACTGTGTATTCTTGCCCACAAAAGGTGCAAACTGCAGGCTCTGCTTCACCCGGGAAAACTGTGGTGGCAGGACCAGCAACACCGTGGAAATATGCTTGTCTTGCGCTGCGACCTGCTGCACCATCCTCACGGGGTTGGGCTCTTCCGGCCCGATAACCAGCAGGTCGCCCGAGGCCAGGCCGTCGCTTTCTGCGGAGTGGTAGTGCTCGAGGTGAAAGCCGGCCCCCTCCAGCTGTTGCTGCAAGGCAGGAAGCAGATCACCCAGGCCTGTATGTAATATGATCGACAAAGTTTCAGTAAATAGTCAGGGTTAATCAGATAAGATCGGCTGGTCCAGCAGCGCACGTCCCAGCCAGGCATACAACAAGTCGGTGGTCGGCGCCATCACATGGGCCGCCCGGGCATCGCGCAGGTACATGCCCAGCAGGCTGTTCTCGCGGTAGCCTATCCCACCAGCAAGTGTCATGGCCTCGTTCACCACGTTGACAGCCGCATGGGCCACTTCGGCCTTGGCTGCCAGTAAACCGTACAGCGCTTCGGGCTCGTCCTTGTCAGCCGAAATGGCGGCATGGTAGATCAGCCTCCGCGTTCGCTCCACGTTGGCCCACAGCATACCGAGGCGGTGCTGCAATAGCGATACCTGCGCCAGGTTGGTGCCGTTGTGTGCGTATGTACGCTTCTGCAGCGTTTTACGGGCCTCCTGCAGCGCAGCTTCGGCAATCCCCAGGTAGGTGCCTGCCATGGCCATCAGAAAATAAGGCGCCACTACGTAGAACACATACCAGAGCTGGTCGCCCTTTTCGCCCAGGATGTGCCGGTCGGAAATATGCACGTTGTGAAACTGCACCGACAGCGAGGAGTTGCCCCGCATACCCAAGCCATTCCAGGGCTCGCCCCAACGGATGCCGGGGGTGCCCTCATCGAGCACAATACAGGAAAACTGGTCGGGCGCCGCATCCTCGCTGGCCCCCAGCGTCGACACCACGTAGGAATCGGCATGGCCTCCGTTGGTGATAAAGGTCTTGGCCCCGTTCACCACGAATTCGTCGGGCGACAGCGGCACCAGCGAGGTTTGTGGAAAATAAAAGTGCGCGCCTGTACCGGGCTCGCTCAGGGCCAGCGACGTGATGTGTTCTCCGCGGGCAATGGGCTCCAGGTAGGTCTTCTGCTGCCACTGCGTGGCCTTGGCCGCAATCACCGCCGAACCCACACAGTGCATCCCAAAACAAAGACCGGCAGACGAATAGGCCTTCCCCAGTTCTTCGCTGATACGCACCAGGGCATAAAGACCTTTGCCCAGCCCCCCGTGGGCGGTGGGTACCACCAGGCCGGTGAGCCGCGCTTCCTGGAGGGCCTTCATGGTCCGCCCCACCCACACCCCCTGCCTGTCGGCCTCCCGGCCCTCCCCTGCTGCAATATCCCGGGCTATCGTTGCGGCTGTTTGAACTAATTTATCTAAATCCGGCATAGCTGATAAGTTTCTCTCTGGTTAAACGGTCGGTTGCAAAGCTAGAGCTCCCCTGCAGAGTAAAAACAAAAATCTTACCCGCCAGCCCCTAAGGCCGCCTAAGGGTTTTCACCTATCCTGTCCAAGTATTGTCCATCATTGCCACACAAAGCCTCAGATGATATTAATTTGCAATGCCTAAAGAGTACGGTTCTTAGCAGACCGGCGTCCTTTCCTACCCTATCCCTTATGGCCGGCCCTGTATTCCAGCCTCTTTAGCTATTATCCAATTACCTGATGTTAAGCCTTCATGAATCTGTGACTGCCAGCGGCACAAATGCTACTCCTCAGCCTGCTCCGGCACACGCCTACGTCCAGGAACTGCTGGACTTTTCCCCTGATGTCATCTGTATTGCTGATAAGGAAGGCCGTTTCATAAAGGTTAGCGCCGCTGCCCAGGCGGTCTGGGGCTACGCACCCGCAGAGCTGGAAGGTAAACACTTTATCGACCTGGTGACCGAAGACGACAGGCGGCTAACCCAACAGGCGGCTGCCGATGTAGTCAACGGGGCGGTACTGAATAACTTCCGCAACCACTACCGGTGCAGGGACGGCCGTATCAAGCCGATCCTGTGGTCGGCCCGGTGGAACAGCGAACAGGAAATAGTGTACTGCATTGCCCGCGACGGCTCCGAAAGGGAAGCCGCCGAACAAAAAGCCGAAGAATACGAACAGCGCCTCTACCGCGCCTATAAGTTGGCCAATATCGGTTGGTGGGAGTGGCACAACGAAACCAAACAGCTGCACGTTTCAGATGAGCTGATGGTCATTTTTGGACTCTCACCCGCCCAAAGGCACAGCTTCAGCCTGGAAACCTTTCTTTCCCTGGTACACCCCGATGACCGCGCCAGCGTACAGGAAAACTGGTCGGCCTTCCGGGAGGTGGCCTATGCGCAATACGAACACCGCCTGGTCAAGCCCTCTGGAGAGGTCATTTATGTGATCCACTATGTGCAGCAGGTTCGGGACGAAACGGGAAAAATAATCAGCGCCCATGGCACCACCAAGGACATCACCTCCCGTAAAAAGCCGGAACTGGCCCTCAAAGCCTCGCAGCAGAAACTGAAGGATATCGTCGAAAGCCTTGGCGATGGGTTCATTGTGCTCGATCGCGACTGGAAGATCACTTACTGGAACAAAAAGGCAGAGGAGATGGCCGGGGTAAAGCGAGCCGAGGTCATCGGTGTCAACTTCTGGGACCTCTATCCAAAGGCCCGGACCCTGAAGTTCTATAGCGAATTTCAGCGGGCTATGACCGAAAACATACCCGTCCACTTCGAAGAATACTCACCGAGCCTGCAGGCATGGATGGAGGTGAGTGCCTACCCTTCCCCCGAAGGACTTTCGTTGTACATGAAGGATATTACCGTTCGCAAGCAGCAGGAAGAAGAGCGCCACCAGTTGGACCAAAAGCTGCAGAAAGCCCAGCAAAACCTGCAGAATGTATTTGAGAATATGTCCGACGGCTTCTTTACCGTCAACCGGGAGTGGACCATACTTTTTGCAAACGACAAAATCGCCTCCGTCCTTGGGCTGAACAAGGAAAGCTATATAGGCAAAAACCTGTGGGCCTGCTTTCCCCAAGCGGTGCCTACCCGGTTTTACAGCGAATACCGCCGGGCATTTTCCGACAACACCTTTGTCTCGTTCGAAGAGTTCCTCCCCGGGTTTGACCTATGGTTCGAAGTCAACGCCTACCCTGCCAATAACGAGCTTTCTGTTTATCTAAAGGATATCACCGACCGCAAACGGCAGGAACAGGCTTTGCAGATCAGCACCGATCGCTTCCACTTTGTGTCTATGGCCACCAGCGACATCGTGTGGGACTGGAATATTGTCACCGGCGAACTGTACATCAACCAGTCCTTCACCCGCGTCTTTGGCTATGAGCTTACCGGTACAGCATCCTACAACCAGTTGTGGCGCGACAACCTCTACCCCGACGACCGCGAACGGATCCTGGCCTCGCAGGCGGCAGCCATTCAGAACCCTACGGTGTCCTTATGGGAGGACAGCTACCGCTTTATGAAGAAGTGCGGCGAGGTGGCCTACGTGACCGACCGTGCCGTTATCATCCGCAACAACGATGGAAGTGCCGTGCGCATGGTCGGGGCCGTGCAGGACATTACCGAGCGCCGGCGCCAGGAAAAGCGCCTGGAGTTTATGGCCCAGGCCACCTCGGAAGTGATCTGGGAACGGACTCTCCACGGCGACGAGGTAGAGGTCAACGGCGACAAGCTCAAACAACTCACCGGCTACGACATCGGCGGCAATTTCACCACCCGTGCCTTTTGGCGCGACAAGACCCACCCCGACGATCTGCCCCGCCTGCGCGGCAACCGCGATTACGCCCTGCTTCATGATTTCGAGTTCTACGTGCAGGAATACCGCTTCCGAAAAGCCGACGGCACCTGGATCTATGTAAAGGATCGCATCCATATCATCAAAAACGATGAAGGCAAAGTGGTTCGCCTTATGGGCGCCCTTGGCGATATCACCACCGAGCGGTTGACCGAAAAAGCCATAGTGGAGAGTGAAATAAGCTACCGCCAGCTGTTTAACAACGCCCCGCTGCCCAGTATGATCTTCGAAGCAGAAACCTTCCGCTTCCTCGACGTAAACAGCTCCACCCTTGAACACTACGGCTTCACGAGGGAGGAATTCCTGCAGATGACCGTGAAGGACATACGCCCCGCAGAAGAACTGGTCGAGTCCTTTAAAGCCGTCAGGCAGCTGAATCCATACAACAAAATTTCCCTGGGTGTGATTACCCACTTTATAAAAGGCGGTAACAAGATTCTGGTAGAAGCCATGATCACCCGGATCGTCTATAAGGGCAAAAATGCCTACCTGGCCACCATACACGATGTCACCGAAAAGCTACGCTTGCAACACGAGCTCACCCGTGAAAAGGTGAACCACCAGAAAGACATTACCAAGGCCATTATTGAAACCCAGGAAAAGGAACGCAGCGAGATCGGCAAGGAGCTGCACGACAACGTGAACCAGATGCTCACCACCGCCAAGCTCTACGTGGAAAACATCAGCTATTATCCCGGCCAGGCGGAGCATTTCGCCGGCAGGAGCGTAGGCATCCTCCAGAATTCCATCAACGAGATCCGCCGCCTGTCGCGCGCCCTGGTAACGCCCACCATCCGCGACGTGGGCTTTAAGGATACCCTTAGCGAACTGGTCGCCTCTTATCTCGAATTGCATATTTTCGAGGCGCACGCCTCCTTTGAATTTGACGACGCGGCTGTTCCCAAAGGTATCAAGCTGACCATCTACCGTATCCTGCAGGAAGCCTTCAACAATACGGTAAAATATGCCCGTGCTTCCATCGTGCAGGTGTACATCCGCTGCACCGCCAACACCCTTAGGCTGGTTTACATCGACGATGGCGTGGGCTTCGACCCCGGCACCGTGAAAAGAGGCATCGGCCTGCAGAACATCCAGAACCGTACCAATGCCTACCGCGGCAAAGTACAGATCCGCTCTGCACCCGGCAGCGGCTGCGAACTGAAGATCCTATTTCCGCTGGCCGGACCAGAACAACCTGAACCTTTTAATTAATCAATACTTTATATCCAATGCACAAGACCACTATCCTGATTGCAGACGACCACACTTTGGTGCGAGAGACCTGGAGCTATATTTTAAACAACCACCCCGACTTCTCGGTCGTAGGCGAGGCCGGCAGTGCCGAAGACGCCATCGAGCTGGCCAAAGTCCTGCGGCCCCACGTGGTCATCATGGACATCAACCTGCCGGGTATGAACGGCATTGAAGCCACAGGCCTCATCCGCAAGTTCTCGCCCGCCAGCAAGGTCCTGGGTGTGTCGCTGCATACCCAGCCCACGTATGCCCGCAAGATGATCCAAAAGGGGGCCATGGGCTATGTCACCAAGAACTCCTCGCGCGAAGAGATGTTTGCGGCCATCAACGAAGTGCAGCAGGGTAAAAAGTACATCTGCCAGGAAATAAAGAACATCCTCTCCGAGCAGATGATTGCCGGCGAGGAGAGTGACGGGGGCATCAACTCCCTGTCGGCCCGCGAGCTGGAGATCATCGCGCACATCAAAAAAGGCGACTCCTCGAAGGAAATTGCCGAAGCCCTGAACATATCGGTAAAGACCGTGGAAGTGCACCGCTACAACATCCTGCACAAGCTGAAGCTCAAAAACACCGCCGCCCTCATCAACTTTATCAACCAAAGCCAGCTGGAACTGGCCTAATTGAGGAATTAGAAGAGAAAAAAGAAGTCGGATCATAATGATCCGACTTCTTTTTTCATCTGCACATTTGCACATCTGCACATTTCTCTTCGTGTTCCTTTGTGTCCTCGCGTCTCCGTGTTCTCTCCTATTTCCTGTTCCTAGTCCCTGCTTCTTCCTACATTCGCGGCCTCAAACTCAGATTATGAAATTGGAAGAAGTGCTGGCTAAACGCAGCGGCAATACATGCGAGTTCTGCGGTTCCGGCGAAGGCGTTCAGGTGTACGAAGTACCCCCGCAGGACAGCCGCAATGAAGACACCTGCCTGATGATGTGCGCCAAATGCCGCGCACAGGTCGACAAAAAAGAAGAACTGAACTCCAACCACTGGCGCACCTTCCTGGGCGACAGCATGTGGAGCGAAGTGCCGGGAGTGCAGGTGGTGTCGTGGCGGATGCTCAACCGCCTGCGAGGTGAAAGCTGGGCGGCCGACAACCTCGACATGATGTATCTCGCAGACGAGCGCCTCGCCTGGGCAAAAGCCACCGGCGACCACGAAAGCGACAGCTCCGTAGATCTGCATAGAGACGCCAACGGCAACGTGCTGCAGGACGGCGACACCGTGGTGCTCACCAAATCACTCGACGTGAAGGGCTCTACCATCAATGCGAAGATGGGCACCGTGGTTAAGAACATTCGCCTCGTGGACAACAACACCGAACAGATCGAAGGAAGGATCGAAGGGCAGGTAATCGTTATCCTGACGAAGTACGTGCGCAGACAAAGCAGTTAGGTAATTTGATAAGGAGGCAATTTGACAATGGGGCAATACTCTTAAAGGAGTTGCCCTGCTAATCCAAATGACGAATTGACAAATTGTCAAATTATTACATTCCGTAGTTCTCGTTCCATTCCTTTACCTGCTTTTCGATCTTGCGGGCTTTGACGTACCCGCGCAGCAGCGACAGCATGGTAGCCCTTTTGGCGTCGCGTTCCTTTTTCTGGGCGGCACTGAAGTTCATACAAAGCAAAATGAAGACGATGCTGAGCGCTCCGCCAGTAAAGAGAATGGGACGGGGTACTGTGTATTTAAAGACGAGGAGATAGACCGCTATCGTCAGCGGGAGACCATAAAGCAACACGGTGCAAAGGGTTTTAAGGGTAGTTACCCAGGGGCGCTGTCTTTGGCGGCCCAGGCTCCGGCGTGCGGCACAA
This sequence comes from Chitinophagaceae bacterium, assembly GCA_036404975.1. Classification (GTDB taxonomy): domain Bacteria; phylum Bacteroidota; class Bacteroidia; order Chitinophagales; family Chitinophagaceae; genus Flavisolibacter. Next base: position 3,558 of record DASWYM010000320.1, on the reverse strand, counting down.
AGCCCGCAGAGCACGGCGGCTGTACCGCCGAATAAGACAATATAAAGTGCCATAAGCTCTATGGTTGGTTTCCGGTAAGGTAATTTAACGCTTTTGACCCCGAGACCATTGCTCCGCCCCCCTTCATAGGCATAGTTTTTACAATATATTAAGATATGAAGACCGAAAAAGAAAAGATGCTGGCGGGCGAGCTCTACGATGCGCTGGACCCCCAGCTTTCCGAAGAACGCCTGAAGGCCCGCCTGCTACTTAAAGAACTCAACGACTCGCGCGAAGACGAGACCGAAAAGCGCAGCCGCATCCTGGAGGAACTGATCCCCAATGCCAGCGAAGGACTGTGGCTGCAGCCCCCCTTTTACTGCGACTACGGCTACAACATTACCTTGGGCGAAAAGGTGTTCTTTAACTTCAACTGCGTAGTGCTCGATGTGACGTCCGTGACCATCGGCAGCCGTACGCTCTTTGGCCCCAATGTGCAGATCTACACGGCTACCCACCCGATGGATCATAAAGAGCGTGCCTCGGGGCTGGAATACGCTAAGCCCATCGCCATCGGCGAGGACGTGTGGGTGGGAGGGAGCGCCGTCATCTGTCCCGGCGTCACCATCGGCGACCGCTCCGTCATCGGTGCAGGCAGCGTGGTCACAAAGGACATCCCTGCCGACGTGTTTGCCGCGGGCAATCCCTGCCGGGTGATCAGGCCAATTGAGAAAAAGTAAAGGATAGGAATGTTACAAAGAGCAGTAAAGTACATTACCAGTAATGCCTCGGAGCGTAAAAGAATTCGTGTAATTCGTACTAATTCGTGTTCCCTCCTAATCCCTCCTTCAAACTATACCGCTTCTTCTGCCGGTGCTCTTTTACTTCCACCACAGCACCCTCCTCGTTCATCTTCTCCAGCTCGCTCTCGACATCCACGGTAATTTCTTCCACGCCGTCTTCGGAGGCTATTCCCTGGAGTTCGACTACTTCGGCAGCGATCTCTTTCGCACTGCCTTTGTGCATTACTGATAGAACATACCGTATCTTATCGCGTAACGAGCCGGCCTCATTGAAATGTGCAGGAATCTTTTCCATATCTGTTTATTTAGCATCCATATGATCCTTTCTCACGTCTCACGTCCCTCCCTCCGCCGGCAGCAGCAGGGTGAACGTCGCGCCCTTGTCCACTTCCCCCTTCGCCCACAAAAAGCCGCCGTGGTTCTCCGCCACCTTGCGGGCAATGGCCAGGCCAACACCCGTGCCCTTGTACTCGGCATTACCGTGCAGGCGCTGGAATACCTGGAAGATCTTCTCGGCATGCTGCGGATCGAAGCCAATGCCGTTGTCCTTTACCTCCACCTGGTAGTAGTCCTTCGTCTTCAGCTCCGACGAGAGGGGATACTCGCACTCAAAGCCCCTGATCCTGCGGGACGCAATATCAATAACGGGTGGCACGCCGGGCTTGCTGTACTTGAGGGCGTTGCTCAGAAGGTTTTGAAACAGCTGCTGCAACTGCCGCATATGCCCCTGCAATTCAGGCAGCTCGCCAATATGTAAGACAGCCCCCTTTTCTTCGATCTCCAGCTCCAGGTCGGTCAGGGCAAAGCGCACCAGGTCGCCAAGGGCTACAGACTCGAGCAACCGTGGACGGATGCTCACCTGGGAATAAGACAGCAGGTCGTCGACCAGCGACTGCATGCGACCCGTGGAGGTGTCCAGCCGGTTGAAGAGATGTACCTGCTGTGCCGACAGGCTGGCTTCAAGGTCGTGGCGCAGTTTGTCGGCAAAGAAATGGATCTTGCGGATGGGCTCCTTCAGGTCGTGGGAGGCGGCATAGGCAAATTCTTCTAGGTTGCGGTTCGAGCGCTGCAGCTCTTCGATCTTGCGCAACAGGTCGAGCTGCAGGTTCTTCAGCTCGGTGTAGTCGGTGAAGTGCACTATCAGGTCGTCGTCCATGCGCGAGGCTACCACCTGCAGGAAGACATCCAATCCGTCCTGGTTGTAGTGCAGGTCCCAGGCATTATGTTTATTGTTCTCAAAAGTTTCCACGTAACGCTTAAAGGCTTCAGTGTGGTAATAACCCGGGAACACCTCGCTTACTCTTTTGTTTTGTATGGTTTTGGGTGGCAACTGCGAGTACTGGCTGTAGGCCGTATTGGTCATCTTGAAAGTGAAGTCTACGATGCGTCCTTCCTCGTGAACGGGCACCAGCACGGCCAGTGCCGATTCGAAGTTGTTGATGATCTGCTGGAGGTAGGTATTGGCCTGCTGGAGCTGTTCTTTGGCACCCTCCAGCTCACGGGTACGCTCCTGCACCTGCCGGTTCAGTTCTTCCTCGAAGAGCTTCTGCTCGTGAATATCGGTGCTGGTACCGATCCACAGGACAATTGTACCGCGGTCGTCGCGGAAAGGAACGGCGCGGGTGAGTTGCCAGCGGTATTCGCCCCCCGCACTGCGGAAGCGGTGGCGGATGATAAAGTCCTCACCACTAGCCACCGATTGAGTCCAAAGGTGCATGTCTTCTTCCTGCTCATCGGGATGGAGCATCTGCAGCCAGCCACTGCCTTCCAATTGCTCGTGCGCAAGGCCGGTGTATTCGTACACCGCTTTGTTAAAATAGTCCAGTTGCCCCTGGGCGTTGGCGGTCCATACGAACTGCGGCATGGAGTCGGCCAGCAGGTGAAAACGGGCTTCACTTTCCTCCAGCTTTTGCTTCGCCACATTCAGGTCGGTGACATCGGCGGCGGTGTTCATCACCCCATAGATCTTTCCCTGGCTATCGAACAGGGGCGTATAGCTGTAGTTAAAGTAAAAGGTCTGGAGCCTGCCGTTTTTCACCAGGTCGATCTGCCGGTTGCGGGCATGGTAGGGAAGACCGGTAGTGTATACCTCGTCCAGTTGTTCGTACACCCCCTGCCCCTTCAGTTCCGGCAGCACCTCAGCAAAGGTTTTGCCCACCACGTCATTACCCTTGCCCCATACATGAAGGATGGCCTGGTTCACAAATTGGATCCTCCTATCGGGACCCGTATAGACGCCGATGGGGAAAGGCGCGCTTTCGACAAAGGAGCGAATGCGGTGCTCGCTTTCTTCTACCCTTTTGCGGGCTTCTACCTGTTCGGTAATATCATGGGCCACCACCATAAACCCATCGATGGTTCCATCCAGGCCGCGTACCGGCTCCCAGGTGCCGTTAAAATAGCACAGCTCGTCCTGGCCGTTGCGGTTGATGGTGATGGGGAATTCGCTGGTATGGAACGAATTGCCGGTGCGCACCACTTCCAGTGCCAGTGGCTCCAACACATCTCTTGTTTCGGGAAGGGACTCAAAAAGGGGCTTTCCTTCAAATTCTTCCCTTGTTTTACCCACCACCGGCAGGTACGCATCGTTCACAATTTCCGCAATGAAGAAGGGCCCCCGGAATACGGCAATGGCCACGGGCGCCTGCATCACCAGGTGTTCAAACTGCTGGTTGGCGGCTTTAAGCTTTTCTAAGTGCTGTACTTTTTCGGTGGTTTCCGTGCAGGTCACAAACACGCCTGCCGGTTTACCCTGTTCATCACACACCGGGCTGTA
>DASWYM010000319.1:0-3646 GCA_036404975.1 Chitinophagaceae bacterium | reverse complement strand
GGGGCTTTCACGTGCAGCAGCCCGCCACCGAAGGATCCCGCCCACAGGCTCTGGTCGCGCGGGTCCACAGCCACGGTGATAAAGTCCATCAGGTCGGTAAGCTGCGGGTAGTGAAAGCCGTTATAGTTGGTCCACTGCCCTTCGCGGAACTGGTACACCCCGCTGCGGTTATACAGGTAGTTCCACGAGCTGTTGACGGAGCCTGCTGCGGCATAAAAGGTATGATTGGCTACCAGCAGCTGGCCGGTGGCAATGTCTTCGGGCGAGTTGAGGCGGAACTGCTCGCTGACCCCGCCGGACCAGCGGGAAAGCGCGGTATACTGGTCGGCTACCCAGTATTCGGCACCCAGGGCAATGGCCTTGCGCGGGAACTCGATCACGCCCCGCTGCCGCAGCACGGCGGCGGTAGTGCCGTCGGCGTTGAGGGCCACCACCTGCGCATTGCCGGTGCCGCCCATCTGGCTCACCAGCAGCCTGCCTTCCGATTCATTAATGGAGACGATGGGTAGGCCGCCCGCATAGAACAATTGCCATCCGCCCCCGCTTTGTACAAACAGCGAGTCGTTCTGCTGCACCACGATGCGGCCGCCGAGCGTCACCACGCCTTTGGCAGGCGGTGTGCCGCCCGTTACCGTCACGGTCTGCCAGGCCCGGAAGTCGGCAGGGTTAGGGGCCGATAGGGGCACGCGCTTCAGGCCTTCTTCGGTGGCGGCATAGTAATGGGTGTTATCGGCGGTAAACATGTATGTCTTCACATAGCCGCCCGAACGGCCAATGAGCCAGGTGTCGTTGATCTCGTAGCGTTCGGTGTGGAGCACCACCACGCCGATACCGGTCGATACGTAACAGCGCTCCCCGGCAGGGTAGAAGTGGTAGACGGCCTTGTCGCCCGTGATGTTCTCGCGCTTCAGGTCGGGGAGGTTCTTAAGGCCATTGGCCGTCAGCACATCGATATTGCTGTTGGTGTAGGCGATAAAGAGCTTATTGGTAGGGACGTCGAACTCTATGGTGCCGATGCCCACCTCGCTCAGCCCCGAGATCTTGCTGCGGCGCTCTACCTCGCCGGTAGCGCGGTCCACCGAGAACAGGCTGTAGGGCGTGGCGGCGTACACCTTGTTGGGGGAAGCGGTCACGTCGATGGTGCTTCCATACGGCAGGTGCTCGCGCCACGATCCAATCGGGGGAAGGGTGTTCTGGCCGGCAGCACTAAAAACCCAGAGCAGCAAAAAGGGGAGCAGTCTCACTTTTCAAATATAGGGGAAACCCCCAACCCCTAAAGGGGAGTAGGGAAAGGCTTCGAGCTGAGAGCTGCGAGTTGTGAGTGAAGAGAGCCAGGCCTGTTGCATCCTGGGGGCAGAACCGACTGCACTGGAAAAGCTTTTGGAGATGCAATTTGGTAGGTTGTGTAGAAATCAGCTTACAGGAGTCGAGCAGCATTCTCTAATAGCTGGAAATATAGGACAGCTGCTCCGCACCGGCTCTTAATTCATCCACCTTGAAAACCCTGTTAGTGGTGCCCAACCTTATTACCTTAGTAGCAAGCCATAACCATTTCCGTTTCAACCTTATTACCTTATTGCAGCACAGCATCCCGTTGTATTGCGCCGTGGAAAATAAGGTTTGTTGAAAATGAGACATGACCGGTTACTAAGGTCATAAGGTAATAAGGTTTTGTGGGCAAGATACGCGACCGGTTACTAAGGTAATAAGGTGGGCAGACGGCTCTGAAGGGAACCAGCATTTATCCGTGCCGGGCCTGTGTAAAGCACCGGTGCCATTGGTCATATACCCCATCGGGTAAAAGAACTCTATTCAGTAATTTTAGGACATGGAATTACGGGAGGGCAGCCGGTCTTTAAGGGAGCCAGGGTTCCCGTAGAGACCCTGTTTGACCACCTGGAAGCGGGTGTATCACTGGATCAGTTCCTAGAGGACTTTCCCTCCGTCTGCAGGGAGCAGGCCGTGGCCGCCCTTGAAGTTGTCAATAAGCTGCTGACTTCTAAGAATATTGCCCAATTATATGAAGCTGCTGCTTGACGAAAACCTCCCCCAAAGACTGAAGGAAGATTTCTCCGGCTTTCCGGGGTTATGGGCTTCCGGATAGCAGGGCAATAGGAAACATTCCTCTTGTATCCGGAAGCAGGAAGGTCAGGACGCAAGAAAGGCCGTGCCTCGAAGAGCACGGCCCCGCAGGCCACCGTCCCGCACAGCCCAGTCAAAGAACCAGTTCGTCGATGTTGAGCGATACGGGTTGACGCAGCTGCGCATCGCGCTCGGCATAGAGCTTTATATGTTTCAGCTGCACGGCCTCCATCAGGCCGTGTACCGGCGGGTACCACAGGTGGCCCATCAGCCACTCGTTCCATTTGGGAGCGCTCTCCATGCGGGCCCGCACCAGCAGGCGGGTGGCATCGCTGCCTACCGGCTCCAGCACAAAGGCCCACGAAGTGCGGAAGTGCGGTTTGGGCGGTTGGGCCTCCGCCTTTAGCACGAAGTATTTTTCACGCGCCAGGTCGTGCACTTCGAAGAAGTCCTTGCTGCCCCGCAGCACGGGGATAGGGTCGCCCTTCTGCCGGTCGGTCCACTCGGCCACCAGGTGGTCCACGCTGGGGATGCCCTTGTTGTCGAGCCAGTCGATGGAGTACCAGCCGGCGCGGTCGCCGCCTATCTGCATCAGGTAGCGCCATACAAGAGAAGGAGGCGCCTCCATGAGCTTTTCGTGGGTCACGCTGTAGCCGGTGCCCGGAATGACGTCGTCGCCGGGTAGAGGTCGCTTGTCGATGTCAGCAACCGGCGGCTTGCCCAGCCCGGTTTGCAGGTGGGCCATCAGCGAGTGCCGGATCAGGTAGGAGAACTTGCCGATGACGGTGTAGTAGCGCTGCAGGCGCTTCCAGCTCACTTCGTCGGTGGCGGTGGTGCGCAGCTCAAAGGCTATGGTACTTCCCTCACCATAGGGCTCTACGGTAATGGCCCAGGCCAGCTTGCCCCAGCCGGGCTCGTCAAAGGCGGCGAACCGGGTGGAGTGTACTTTGTGGTAAACGATGTTGAGGTGCCAGAACTGCCCTACCGAGCCGACCACCACTTCGCGGCCGGGTGTTTCGTCCAGGATAGCGAAGCCTTCGGTGGCGTCGATGCTGTCCACGCCCAGGTGGCTGATCGCTTCGCTGGGCGCTCCTTTCAGCCGCTCGGTGGCCGTGCGCAGCGAGAACAGGAAGCGTACCCACGGCACGGTGGACATATCGTAGTGGCGGGCGGTCTGCCAGGCCACATCAGGCTTGGCCGTCACAAAGATCCGCATGGTTTCGGTGTGGCGGGGGTGGGGCAGGTAGTGTTGTATGGCTCTCATGATGATTGGTTTAGGGTGAAGCAATAAGTGCCCGCCCGGACAGGCGGACGGGGCAGTCTATAAAGTTCGTACATGCCCCCGCGGCGAAGAATGACGGTGGTCAGGACGGGAGGCGGGAGACGTCAGACAGTCAGACAGTCAGACAGTCATTAGGTCATTGGGTCATTAAGTCATGGGAGTCTTTCTAGGCCAAACCCCAAGCCTCTGGCAAAAGCACTCCTTTTTGATGGGGGGCAAAGGCGTCTTTGTCGCTCCTCTGCCGCTCCTCTGTTGCTCCTTTGCCGCTCCTTTACCCGCTCC
>DASWYM010000318.1:0-6109 GCA_036404975.1 Chitinophagaceae bacterium | reverse complement strand
AAGAAGAATAGGAACATCCGCTGGATCATTATCTACTGCCATTACCCGATGCACTCCTTTGGGGTAAGCCATGTGCCCACCTGGGAAAAACACGTTACACCCTTGCTGGATCGATACGAAGTGGACCTTTGCCTTTCCGGTCACCGCCACGTCTATGAGCGCCACAAACCCATCCGCGGCGGGGTTGTGTACGAGCTGAGCGATACCCACCTATATGAGAAGCCCAGAGGCACGATTTACATCACCAACGGATCGGCCGGAGGGTCGCTGCAGGGAGTAGGGGGCAGCCATCTCCCCACCATGGTGTTCACCCCTTCGGGAAAGATGTACACTTATGCTACTATGACCATTGAGGGCGACACGCTCCACTATGTAGTGTTCGATAAGGTTGGTGAGCGCATCGACTATTTCAAGATTGTAAAATAACCTGTTCGACTACCATAAAACCAATACTGATACTATGGAAAAGAAAATTACAGCGGCCATAGCGCCGCCAAGGGCCCTCCGGAAGGGTCCGGCATTTATGGAAAAGAAATACGCGGTCACCATCGTCTTTGTTACCTCCCTGTTTCTGCTGTGGGGTGTGGCCATTACAATGGGCGATATTCTGAACCGGCATTTTCAAAACGTACTTCATGTTTCGAAAGCCGAATCGGGGCTAGTGCAGTTTTCTATCTTTGGTGCCTACGCCGTCATGGGCATACCGGCCGGATTATTTATGAAGCGATTCGGATACAAAAACGGAGTGTTGCTGGGGTTGCTGTTGTATGCCGCGGGCGCTTTCCTGTTTGTGCCGGCAGCCAATGTCGCTTCCTTTACTTTTTTCCGGGCAGCCCTGTTTGTGCTGGCCTGCGGGCTGGCTACGCTGGAAACCGTGGCGCATCCCTACATAGCGGCACTGGGCGACCAGCACACCAGCGACCAGCGGATCAACTTCGCGCAATCGTTTAATGGGTTGGGTGCTGTGATCGGACCGCTCATCGGAGGCTACTTTATTTTGCGCGCAGGCCAGGGGCATACTGATCCCTTGGATTCGGTGAAACTATTGTACGTGGCTATAGGAGGGGTGATCCTTTGTGTGGCCCTGTGTTTCTGGATGGTGAAAACACCGGCTGTTAAGGATGTACCTGAAGCGAGCGCTGGCAGTCCTGAAAGGGAGGTGCGGGGTGAAGGCAGGAAGCTATTCCAGCACCGCCACTTTGTGTGGGCTGTCGTCGCGCAATTTTTCAATGTAGCGGCACAGGGCGGCACCTGGGCGTTTTTCATCAACTACGGCGTGGAGCGCATGGCACTGACGGGTGAAAAGGCCGCCTATTTCTTTTCCCTGAGCATGGTGATGATGATGGTGGGCCGCTTTATCGGCACCTTTCTCATGCGGTATATTGCGCCCAACAAGCTGTTGGCTCTTTTTGCCCTGGGAAGTATGAGCATGTGCCTGCTGGTGGCCCAGGACCTGGGCTGGGCCTCTTTTATTGCCCTGATCATGCTGAACTTCTTTTTCAGCATTATGTTTCCTACCATTTTCAGCCTGGGACTGAAGGACCTGGGTCGTCATACCCAGCAGGCTTCCTCCTTTATTGTCATGGGCGTAGTGGGCGGAGCCGTTTTCCCGCCGCTTATGGGGTTGTTGGCCGACCGCGACATTGCCCAGGCGTACTACCTGCCTATTGTTTGTTACCTGGTGATCTTTTTGTTTGGTTTCCGGCTGTACCGGAGTAAGGGTTAAGACGTTTCGTTACTGTGGATAAGGTTAAGGCCGCCAGTAATATCGGAAGCAGTATTTCTCATAGCAATAGCAATGCAAACAAGCTCCTGTTTCTACAGGGGTTTTTTCTTATACTCGGTTCTTTAGAGATTCGTCGTTATTTGTCCACCCTGTCAACAACTTCCATTCTCTCTGACCCCCTATTGCCTCAATCTTTTGCCTGCAAACTCTCTGCTGGCCAATGTCCTGTCGTTTGATCGTTATCGTTGGCACTCCTGTGCCGAAACGTTTTATCTTTATAGAGACGGCGCCTGCCGCCCTGCGGTGTAGCGGGAAAAGGGCCCTCGCCTCCCGCATGACCAAATACCTGGAGCCCCTGGCCTGGACGGGTGCCCTGCTGGTCCTTTTCTTCCTGGACCCGGCGAAAGAAGGCCCCTCGTTGTGCCTGGGGCGGCTGCTGGGAGGGGAGGGCTGCCCGGGCTGCGGCATCGGCCACTCGATCCACTACGCCCTGCACGGGGCCATCCGCCGGTCGGTAGAGGAACATATCCTGGGCCTGCCCGCCAGCACCAAGCGAATTCACTGACATCGCCCTTCGCAGCATCCATAGCCGTTATATTTTGCACCAGCAGGAAGCTCCTGTGGTGCTGAAAGAAGAGGCTCATTTCTCGGTCGTTATTCCCTTAATTCCGGCCGGTGAGACGCAAAAGCAAGAAGTGCCGGTCATGGCATTGTAAAGCCAGCATTACATAAAAAGACAAGTTCCGGCCAACTGGCCTCAACGTCTTTATGTCTGCGGCCGAAAACAGTTTGAAAACCGCTGCAACGCTGAAGCGCATGAAAAACCACCGCTAAGGAAATCTGGATGCAGCTGTAATCCATTGACCGGACACCGGATGGCTTTGTGGCCGGCCTGGGTACGGGCGGCACTATCATGGGGGTGGGAAATTATCAGAGGAAACGAAACCCCTTTGCTGGGCGATGCCCGGCCATTGAACAACGCTTGAAAAAGCAGTGAAGGATCAATAGATGCATCGTTTGTAACCAGTTCATTTATCTCGATTTGCATCAACGCAGGGGGGTGTTTCTAATTTCCATTTTATTTTTTCACAATGCAGTGTTATTGCGGGTTTGCTCGGGCGCATTCTGTTAGCCAGACGCCTGTTTTCCTGCTAATGGTAACGTATGTGCCTATGCGTTTGACGTTGAAGGCAGTTGCCGGGCGGCCCTAAGTAAGAAGCCAATGTTGTGGTTTGGACAGTGTATTTTATCCCAAATTATTGATTGCAATATTTGTCTCCAAGCATTATATTTACTCTGATACCACCGTTCTCTTGGATCATCTTTGGACTGATATTGCTGTTGGGGATAAGGAAGCTTATTCTGAAGTGTACGTTTATTGCTACAGGCGGTTTTATAATTATGGCTGCAAGTTTACCGATGACGTGTCGTTGATCGAAGATGCGTTGCAGGAAGTGCTGATTAAGGTGTGGGAATTGAGGCACAAGCTGCAGTCCATCGACGCTCCCTATACGTATTTCCTGACTGTTTTCCGTAATGACCTGATCAAAAGGATGCAACTGGCCCATAAAGCCCGGTTGACGCACTCGCCGGAGCCGGAGCCGGATTTTTCCATTGATAGTATTATTGTTAAACGAGAGGCGGATGAACTGACGCGCCGCCAAATAAAGGCTGCCCTTGCCGGGCTAACCCCGCGCCAGCGGGAAGCGATCTTCCTTCGTTTTTATGAAGGCCTTTCTTATGCAGAAGTGAGCGAAATGATGGGTATATCGGTCAAAGCTGTCTATAAACTGATGGCCCGGAGCCTGTGTCAATTAAAGGAAAGCCTATCCATTCCTTTAGCCTCTGTGTTGTGCCTGCTCAGGGCTATTAACGCTTCCCTCTAGCTTGCTATCAAAAAGATTTTAAAAAAAAACTATTTCTCGTGGGGTAACACGGGCGATTAATGACTCTATATATTGTTTATGACAGGTAATAACGATTGCAGACAAGCATACGCGTCCTTTTCTGAGGAGGATTTTATTTCGGATGAATACTTTCAAAACTGGGTATTTACTCCTGATGCGAAGAGCAACCAGTTCTGGAACCGGTGGATGGCAGAACACACCGACAAGAAGCATATAGTTGTTAACGCAAAGAAGATGTTGCAGCATATAGGATTTAAAGAAGACTGGCCGGCAGAAGAACGCGTCCAGGCATCGCTTCGGCAGGCCCTGGCGCATATTGAGCAACGGGAGGGAAGGCTAAAGGGAATATGGCGAAGAATGGATTCGTTGTGGAAAGCCGCAGCGGTATTTGTTTTAGTGGCAGGTCTTTCCGCTGTCTTGTACTTTGGCCTGCGCCCAGCCGGACCTCTCGAAATGGTGTACACAACCGACTATGGTAAAATGAAGTCGGTGAAGCTGCCCGATGGGACGGCCATTGTGCTGAATGCCAACTCGAAGCTGCGTGTAAAGAGGGCGAGGAAGAATAAGCCGCGTGAAGTGTGGTTGGAAGGAGAAGCTTTTTTTACGGTCTCGCATTTGAACAGAGATCCCCGCAAGGTGGAGGAGCATGAGCGGTTTCTTGTTTACACCAGTGGGTTGACGGTGGAGGTGTTAGGAACATCGTTCAATATCCGGAAGCGAAGGGGAAAGACGGAAGTGGTGCTCCAGGAAGGAAAGATTATGGTGAGCTATAACGGGCTGAACAAGCCAGCTGTCGTGATGCAGCCCGGCGACCTTCTTGTTTATGATTCCTTGATACAGCAGGTTGCTCGTAAAACGATTGTTGCCGAGAACTATACAGCCTGGACAAAGAAAAAGCTGATCTTATACGATCCGTCGCTCAAGGAAATCATTAGCTACCTGGAAGACAATTTCGGAAAGAGGATCGTACTGGAAGACAAGGCGCTCGGCGCCCGGAAGATGGAAGGTCCTATTCTGCTGGATACCCTGGAGGATGCGTTGTTTGTATTGACCACTGTATATAATCTGTCTGTTGTAGAAAAAGACTCGTCATTGATTTTACGTACTGATCAAAAATAGATTCATCGTTTCACTAAAACCCTGGTTATGAATGTTCGTCAACTAAAACTGCTGCTTTCATTTCTGATGTTTGGGTGCATGGCTCTGGCGCAGAGTACCAATGCCCAGCATTATCCAAAGGGCAACCTGCCCATTAAGGAGGCATTAAAAAGAGTATCTAAGTCTTACGGCGTCCAATTTGTTTATGACAAACAAGAAGTCGAAGGCCGGTATACGGATTACGACTTGAGTGGTGTTTCCAAAAACACCCTGGAAGACGTATTAAAAGGAGTGCTTTATCCGAATGAACTGGTGTTTCTTTATGTTAAGTCGAATTACTATACCATCGTTCCGAAAGCCAGGATCAATGACGAACAGGTGGGCAATCAGGCCGAGCCCCGGGAGGATGCGGGTAATAGCGAGGCCGGGGAGACCTTTGTTTCCGCTACGGCAAAGCCCGAAAGTATTGTAAAGGGAAGGGTCACCGATTCCCTGGGAAAGGGAGTGCCGCGGGTAACCGTTACGGCAAGAGGCGCTAAACGAACTGCCACCACCACTACCAATGCTTCGGGAAATTATACGATCGACGTTCCGGAAGGTGCCACCCACCTGGTGTTTACCGCCGTAGGGTATGTGGAGCAGTCGGAGCCAATAGGAAGCCGCGAGTCGATCAATGTCTCCTTAACCGTTGATGTTAAAAGCCTGGAGAATGTGACCGTAGCGGTCAACACGGGGTACCAGGTGCTCTCGAAAGAGCGGGCTACCGGTTCTTATAATGTCATCGGCCAGGAGCAATTGGATAAACCTGCCATCAATATTGCTTCCCGGCTGATTGGGACCACGGCAGGGATGCAGGCCCGGAGCCTCGATGCGGACGGCAACCCTGTTTTTGAAATACGCGGCCTCACCAGTCTTAATCCTGCTAACGCCAGTCCCCTGGTGGTGGTGGACGGTTTCCCGATCCAGGGGGACTTCAATTCTATCAATCCAAACGATGTGGAAAGCATCACGGTTTTGAAAGATGCGGCTGCCGCCTCCATCTGGGGCGCCCGCTCGGCCAACGGGGTAATTGTGGTGACCACGCGCAGGGCCCGGAAAGGCGTTCCCCTGAGAGTGGAATTTTCCACGTTTACCCGCTTTGGGAAGAAGCTGGATCTGGATTATGTACGCCCGCTGGCTTCTTCGGCCGAAACCGTAGAATATGAAAAGATGGCGTTTGGCAAATGGAGTGCACAGATCAATTCGGGGGCGCTGACCAACTACAGTAAACAGTGGTCTGCCGCAACGGTGGCCATGAGCGAGCACGAACTTGGGTTCATTACCGTAGCAGAAAGGGATGCCGCTTTGGCCCAGTTAAGCAGGCAGGACAACAGGGGAC
>DASWYM010000317.1:0-6735 GCA_036404975.1 Chitinophagaceae bacterium | reverse complement strand
GTATTTCAGGCGGCCGGAAAGAAAGAACGACTTATTGGCATTGAAGGATAAAAGACCATTGTCTTTATTAACGCGGAGTCCTACCGGTGAATTTTTAAGGTACCAGAAGTAGTTATCCGGGTTTTTATTTATCTGGAGCTGGTAGCTCAGCGTGGAATCTACATGCAGCGTAAAGAAAGGGTTCATGTTAATAATACGCAGGCTGGTATCCGGGTGGTACAATTCTGAGTGGGGCAAAAGGGCCGTGTCGGTTGCTGCCGGTGGAAGAGCCGGTATACCGGTCGTATCCGTGCGAACGGAAAGAGTATCCTGGGTAGATCCTAAAAAATAAAGAAAAGAGAGTAGAACAGTCAGGCAGCCTTTTTTCATATGAACAGGATTTTTTACCGGTTGCAATATTACTAATAAAAGAAACCCCATTGTGGAATACAATGGTTATCGTTATAATAACGCACCCGTCGCAAGATATTGCGGCTTTACTGAACCTCTGCCTTAAAACCTCCTTAAAATGTATCGGAAATGGGTAAAGAATGCCTGCTTCAGAAGGTGGAAATAAAATGCGTCCCGTAGAGACGGGACGCGTTAAACCAAAACCAACTGCTTATGAGAAAGATTTTATCTTATTGGATATTAATCTGTTTTGTTGCTTCTTTGACCTCAGCTTTACGGGGAAGGTTTAATGTCAAAACACCATTAACATATTTTGCACTAATGGCTTCTCCGTCGATTTTTTCATCGATGGTGAAAGAGCGGTTAAAGGACTGGAACTTGTATTCCTTTCGAATGCTTTTGCCGGTGAACTCACCTTCTTCTTTCTTTTCAGCGGCAATCGTCAACAGGTTCTTGTCCAGGCTGATCTTAAAATCTTCTTTTTCCAGTCCCGGTGCTACCACTTCCAGGGTATAGCCACCTTCCGCTTCGGTAATGTTTACCGGTACAAAAGGAGGGCGGGTAGAAGTTGCAACATCGTTTCCTAATATAGACGAAAAAGGAGCAAAAAAGTCGTCCATCAAATTGTTAAAATCTCCGTTTACAGGCCTTTGTTTAAATTTTACCAGTGTCATGAGTAAGTATGCTTTAGGTTATCAATTAAGTTATACACGTAACTCGGGAACAAAGCTTGTACCGGTGGCAATTTTCTGCCTTTAAGTCATCTTTTAAGACTTTAACATGACATTATTACTTATTTCTTAAAGCGATAGCGTTATAATTACAGTTTACTACCTTTGCGTACTAAAATCTCAAACATGTATCCAGCAGAAATAGTTCAACCCATGAAAGAGGAGTTGACCGACAATGGGTTTAAAGAGTTGTTATCCAAGGAAGAAGTAGAAGATCAGTTGAAGCAGCAGGGCACCACCCTGGTGATGATCAATTCTGTATGTGGCTGTTCGGCCGGTTCGGCCCGTCCGGCAGTGCTCATGGCGGTAGCCAATGCTTCGAAGAAGCCGGATTTCCTGGCCACTTCCTTTGCCGGTTTTGACCAGGAGGCTGTGCAGACCCTGCGCCAGCATATGCTGCCTTATCCTCCCTCTTCTCCGTCCATTGCCCTGTTTAAGGACGGTGAACTGGTTCACTTTATTGAGCGCCACCAGATTGAAGGTCGTCCTGCCCAGATGATCGCTCACAACCTGATCAGCGCTTTCGACCAGTATTGCAATTAATCAATTCTAAAAATGCCCCTTGGCCTGGCTAAGGGGCATTTTTATGTGCCTGCGTTTTAGTTTCTCCCTTTTGTTTTACTTTCACGCCCATGTATCCTAACCTGTATTACGCATTTAAAGATCTCTTTGGTGTAGAACTGCCTGCTTTACGCTTTATCAATTCCTTTGGCTTTTTTGTGGCCATTGCTTTCCTGGTGGCCGCTTCGCTGCTGGCTAAAGAGCTCCGGCGTAAGAGCAAAGCCGGGTTATTGCAGCCGACAGAGGTACAGGTGATGGTTGGGGAGCCGGCCAGTATAGGTGACCTGCTGCTCAATTTTGTGCTGGGCTTTATCCTCGGATATAAGATCCTGGCGCTTTTCTTCCTTAGTTCCGAAGCGACCCAGGACCCACAGACCTTTATTTTTTCAGGGATGGGCAACCTGCCCCTGGGCCTTGCTATGGGCCTGCTGTTTGCCGGGTTAAAATGGTGGGAGAAGAAAAAGACCCAGCTGCCTAAGCCTGAGAAAAGAACGGTACGCATCTGGCCGGAGGACAGGGTAGGAGAGATCACCATCCTGGCCCTTATATTTGGCCTGCTGGGTGCCAAAATGTTCGACATCTTTGAGAACTGGAGCGACTTTCTGCGCAATCCTTCCGCGTACCTGCTTTCTCCCGCCGGTCTTACTTTCTATGGGGGATTGATCTGCGCCACCATAGCTATTGTGATTTATGCCCGCAAGCACAAGATCTCGCTACGGCACCTGGCCGATGCTGTTGCACCCGCACTGATGATCGCCTATGCCATTGGGCGTATAGGCTGCCAGGTGGCAGGCGATGGCGACTGGGGCATTGTGAACACTCAACCAAACCCTTTTGGCTTTCTGCCCGACTGGATGTGGTCGTTTAACTTCCCGCACAACGTAAACGAGGCGGGGGTGCCCATCCCGGGATGCGAGGGGAAGTACTGTAACCAGCTGCCGCAGCCTGTTTATCCTACCGCCTTTTACGAAACAGTGATGGGTTTTATTCTTTTTGGGGTGCTGTGGACCCTGCGCAAGCGGCTGAAACCCTTTGGAGCCCTTTTTGCCCTTTACCTAATCCTCAATGGACTGGAGCGGTTTCTTATTGAAAAGATCCGGGTGAACAACAAGATGAATTTCCTTGGGTTTGAGCCTACCCAGGCTGAGGTTATATCGGTGGGTTTGATGCTTGCCGGGGTAATTTTATGGATATTACTGAGAAAAAAATATAATGCCAGGCCTGCAAAAGTGTGAATATCTTTCTTGTCCCCGTTTACAAAACCTTTTAAAACTCTTAACTGACAAGGCTTCCGGCTTTCCAATCGTAGTATAGTTTTTGTAGATAATAAATTGTCACGAACAGTTATGCCGTTTAACGTTCGAGTGTTACTTTTGCAGATAGTGCCGACGCTAGTATTAACTACTCATTTGCAACTATCCGCAGACAAAGGTTGTCAACTATACGTTCATTATAAAAATAAGCAAATAAATTATGAGGCAGCTTAAAATTGCTACCCAAATTACGAACAGGGATTCGCAAGCAGTAGAAAAGTATCTCCAGGAGATCTCCAAGATCCCGATGATCACCCCGGAGGAGGAAACTACGCTTGCCCAGCGAATTAAGATGGGGGACCAGCGTGCGTTAGACAAGCTGGTGCAGGCCAACTTACGTTTCGTAGTATCGGTAGCAAAACAGTATCAGCACCAGGGCTTATCCTTAAGCGATCTGATCAATGAAGGAAACCTGGGTCTGATCAAGGCCGCTCAGCGTTTTGATGAAACCAAGGGTTTTAAGTTCATCTCCTACGCTGTGTGGTGGATTCGCCAATCTATTTTACAGGCTTTGGCTGAGCAGGGTCGCCTGGTGCGCCTTCCTCAGAACAAGATTGGTACCTATAACAAAGCCAACAAGGCCTATATGGCCTTTGAGCAGGAGCATGAAAGGGAGCCTTCTACTGAAGAGCTTGCCGATATCCTGGAAATGAGCGAAACCGAGATTAATAATATCTTCCAGAGCAATACCCGCCATACCTCGCTGGATGCACCTGTTCACGAGGCTGAAGACGTGGCTATGGGCGACCTGCTGGAAGGAAGCGATGATACCGATGACGATGTGATGAAGGATTCGCTGCGCAACGAGATCCGCCGCGTACTGAAATCACTGTCGCCCCGCGAAGCCGAGATCGTGAACGCTTACTTTGGACTGGACGGCGAAAATGGCGTGACCATTGAGCAGATCGGCCAGAAGTATGACCTGACCAAGGAGCGAATCCGCCAGATCAAGGAACGTGCGATCAAGCGTTTGCAGAAAGCGCGTTACAGCAATGCCTTGAAGGCCTACTTAGGCTAAAAAATAGCAATTGATGGGTTTTTAAAACAGCCTTGGTTAACAAAACCGAGGCTGTTTTGTTTCATACCTTTGACAACTTTAGGTTATGAAAAGGTTTTGGGTTTTAGGAATGTTGTTGACAGGGCTATTGGCCGGCTGCGAAAAGGCCGTGGATTTTGAGCTGGAGGAAACAGCGGACAAGCTGGTGGTGGAAGCCACTATAGAAAACGGTGAGCCACCGGTGGTGATACTGACCCGCTCGCTGAATTATTTCTCGAAAATAAGCCCGCCACTGCTGGCGGAAAGCTTTGTGCACGATGCGGCGGTGGAAGTAAGCAATGGCACAAAGACCCACCGGCTGAAGGCGTATACTACACCATTGGGTGGAGGGTATAACCTCTATTACTATACGATCGATTCGGCCAATCTTTCTTCGGCATTTACAGGTGCATTGAACACTTCCTATTCATTAAAGATTGCTGCGGATGGAGAAGAATACAGGGCGAACACTACTATCCCTGAAATGACAAAGCGAATTGACTCACTATGGTGGAAACCCATGCCTAAGGATTCAGTGGAAGGGAAGGTCGTGGTTATGGTCCGCTCAACGGACCGTCCGGGCTTCGGCGACTACGTACGTTACTGGACTGGTAAAAATAGCGAGCCCCTGTTGCCCGGCTTCCAGTCCGTGTTCGATGACCTAGTGATCGACGGCACTACCTATGAACTGGAAGTGGAGCCGGGTATCAACCGCAATGAAGGATGGGATGATGAAGAGCGGGCATTCCTCAGGGGCGACACTGTGCTATTTAAACTGAGTAATATTGATAAAGCTACCTATGACTTCTGGCGTACACTGGAATACAACTATACGTCGGTAGGCAATCCTTTTTCTACCCCTATTAAGGTGCTGGGAAATATCAGCAATGGCGCCCTGGGCTATTTTGGGGGCTATGCCAGCCAGTACCGCCGGCTGATTATTCCCCAATAGTGATTTTGGTTACGAAAGTATAGCTGTGTTTCATTTAATTTTGATCCTCATTATTTTGATAGAATGGAAAATACAACCACTGAAAAGGTACAACTACTAATTATAGGTTCGGGACCGGCCGGTTATACGGCTGCCATCTATGCTTCGCGGGCCAATTTAAAACCCGTGCTTTACCAGGGTATACAACCCGGGGGGCAGTTAACCATCACCACAGAAGTGGAAAACTACCCAGGTTTCCCCGAAGGCATTCAGGGGCCGGAACTGATGATCCAGTTTGAAAAGCAGGCCCAGCGCATGGGTGCTGATATCCGTTACGGGCTGGCCACCAGCGTAGACCTTTCCAGCCAGCCTTATAAGGTATGGATCGATGAAGAAAAGCTTATTGAGACGCATGCTATTATTATTTCCACAGGGGCCTCCGCCAAATGGCTGGGCCTGGAAAGCGAGCAGCGCCTGAATGGCTACGGGGTGAGTGCCTGCGCGGTGTGTGACGGCTTTTTCTTCCGCGGCAAGGAAGTGGCCATCGTAGGGGCCGGTGATACGGCCGCCGAAGAAGCCCTTTACCTGTCGAAGCTCTGCTCCACCGTTCATATGATCGTGCGCCGCGATGAGATGCGGGCTTCCAAGATCATGCAGGACCGGGTGAAGGCCACACCGAACATCAGGATCTACTGGAACTCGGAGACCGAAGAAGTGCTGGGCGAGAAGACGGTGGACGCCGTACGGATAAAAAACAATAAAAGCGGTGAAGCGACGACGATCCCGGTCAAAGGTTTCTTTGTGGCGATAGGCCACCAGCCGAACTCGGACATTTTCAAGGGCTACCTGGATATGGACGAAGCCGGTTACATCAAGACCATTCCGGGAACCTCGAAAACAAACGTGGAAGGGGTGTTTGCCTCCGGTGACGTACAGGATAAGATCTACCGCCAGGCCGTAACGGCTGCCGGCAGTGGCTGTATGGCCGCCCTGGATGCGGAACGATATCTTTCTGAAAAAGGGCTGCACTAAGCAGCCTTTTCTTTTATCCTATTTTTAAACTATGGCTGGAGTAATAACAGTAGAGCTGACCGGGCTGCGGTTTTTCGCCTATCATGGCGTGCACAAAGAAGAAGCCGTGCTGGGTAACGACTTCGAAGTAGAGGCCTTTATGGAGCAGGCAGCCCCTGGTGAAGCCATTACGGCTATTGAGGATACCATCAACTATGTGGCCGTTTACCATATTTTGAAAGAAGTAATGCAGGAACGACAGGCTTTGCTGGAGACCTGCGTGATGCGTATGGCTGACCGGCTGTACAAAGAGTTTCCCCGCATAGAAAAAGTTAGGATCACCCTGCGCAAGCTGAACCCGCCGATTGAGGGATTTGTGGGAAAGGTGGGCGTGAGCTATGAGAGAAGGAGGGATTAGGGTTTGGGAATTAGGGACTAGGAAGGGAACGCGGATTATAATGGTTTTTTATGATCATCACTGATCACCGCCCGAACGACTTTCAGTCGGGCGGGTTGATAATCATAAGGATCTGTGTTCTTTTTTATTGTCATCACTCACCATTCATCAATCATACACAGACCCAAAGGAGGAAATATTAGGAAGTATAGACCCTTGTAGACCTACCCTACTTCTTTACATCAACATGTTCCAGGAACTTTATATTGAATAGCAGATAGCACTGTTCTCTACCGGCATCAGCACGTCTTTTTTGCGGCCAAATCGGCCAGAATGACCCCGGGCATTTGGAAAGGGAGAGAGCA
>DASWYM010000316.1:0-9086 GCA_036404975.1 Chitinophagaceae bacterium | reverse complement strand
ATAGACAGTGGCGTTGAAAGGGAAGGCGTAGTCACCGATACCAGCCCTGTTGAGAAATTGGCCCTTATCGACAACGGCATCCAGGAGTTCTGGTATCCTCCCGAAGAAATCATTCCGATCCCGCTCACCGAAGACAGGCTCATCAATACTTTAGGCTTCACTCAGGAAGAAACACCCGATGGGATAAAATATAAAAGAGGGCCTTTTAGGGTGCTCGTTCACGACCCGGGCAACTATACCAACTGGGAAATCTGGTACCGCGAAGACCACCGGCATTTTACCCAGCCGCTCTATGTCCATGAGCTGCAAAACCATTATCTCCAAATGACCAAGGTGCCTTTGGAGCGGGTTTAACCCCCTGATTTTCTATATGACTTCTTAATTTTTAGCCTAATTTCGCCCCTCAATGGGAAAAAAAAGGTCTCTATTTCATAATTCCGTGGAATAGATATATCTTTGCGCTCCCAAAATCAATATGTCGAAGCAACCTCTAATCAAACAGGATGGAACAATCTTAGAAGCCCTGTCAAACGCAATGTTCAGGGTAAAGTTGGAAAACGGCCATGAAATACTGGCTACCATCTCTGGAAAAATGAGGATGCACTACATTCGGATTTTGCCAGGTGATAAAGTAGGCGTGGAAATGAGCCCCTATGATTTATCAAGAGGACGCATCATTTTCCGGTATAAATAATAACTGATTCAAACACTAACAATGAAAGTTAGAGCATCAATTAAGAAAAGAAGTGCCGATTGCAAAATTGTGCGTCGCAAAGGGAAGCTTTATGTGATCAACAAAAAGAATCCCCGCTACAAGCAAAGACAAGGGTAATTAAATCGTAATCTAAACATCGTAAATTAAAAAATAACTATGGCTCGTATTGCCGGCGTTGACTTACCAAAAAACAAAAGAGGCGAAATAGGTCTTACCTATATCTATGGTATTGGACCTTCAACAGCCCGTTACATTCTGGACAAGCACGGTATTGACCGTTCTAAGAAAGTAAACGAGTGGAATGATGAAGATCTGAACAACATCCGTACTACCATCACCGAAGAGTTCAAGGTGGAAGGACAGCTGCGTTCAGAGGTACAGATGAGTATCAAGCGTCTGCTGGATATCGCCTGCTACCGTGGACTTCGCCATCGTAAAGGATTGCCGGTAAGAGGCCAGCGCACTAAGACCAATAGCCGTACGCGTAAAGGAAAGCGTAAAACGGTTGCTGGTAAGAAGAAGGCGCCCAAGAAATAAGAACTTGCTAGTCCCGAAGCTCTCGGGATTAGCTGTTTTTATATATGCACCAGAATTACCGGTTCAATTACGGATGCCACGGTGCAGGCGGAGGGTTGATCCGGGTCTTCGGCGAAAGCAGGAGATAAGTAATAAACAAGCAAAGACTACCTAACAAACAATGGCAAAAGGTCAACAAGGCGGAAAAGGTGCACAAAGTGCCAAGGCAGCCGCCAAGAAAAGAATTGTAAAGGTTGATGCCTACGGCGATGCACACATCACTGCCAGCTTCAACAACATTATTGTTTCCCTGACCAACAAGCAGGGTCAGGTGATCTCGTGGAGCAGCGCCGGTAAGATGGGCTTCCGCGGATCGAAGAAGAACACTCCCTACGCGGCCCAGATGGCAGCGGCTGATGCTGCGAAAGTAGCCCTGGACGCCGGTGTGAAGAGAGTAGACGTGTACGTGAAAGGTCCTGGCGCCGGTCGCGAGAGCTCTATCCGCTCTCTGGCCAACTCCGGTATCGAGGTGGTGATGATCAAAGACGTGACTCCGCTGCCCCACAACGGTTGCCGTCCTCCCAAGAAGAGAAGAGTTTAATGATTGCAGATTGGCGATTGCGGATTTCAGAATCTGCAATCGCCAATTTCACAAATCTGCAATTGTCTACATATTGGATAGCCTAACGTTATTCATTTATTAAAAGGGTGCTCCATTAATTTTTACCGCTTTTAGGGATGGACGCACCGGTACAAAAAAGCGGAAATGAAATAAACAAACATGGCACGTTACAATGGTCCCAAGACCAAAATTTCCCGCATTTTCGGTGAGCCTATTTTAGGCAATGGTAAGTGGTTAAGCAAAAACAGTAACCCTCCGGGTCAGCACGGCGCCCAGCGCAAGCGCAAGACCCTGGGAGAGTACGCTCTTCAGCTGCGCGAAAAGCAGAAAGCCAAGTACACTTACGGTGTATTGGAGAAGCAATTCCGCAAGACCTTTGAAGAAGCCGCTCGTCGGAAAGGTGTTACCGGTGAAAACCTGATCAAGTTGCTGGAAGCCCGTTTGGACAACACTGTGTTCCGTATGGGTATCGCTCCTTCTCGTCCTGCTGCCCGTCAGCTGGTAAGCCACAAGCACGTTACAGTAAACGGCCAGGTGGTGAATATTCCTTCGTTTCAATTAAAGCCCGGTGATGTTGTGTCGCTGAAAGAGAAGTCTAAGGACAACACTGCAGTGACCAGCCAGGTTCGTGGCCGCAACCCTAAGTTTACCTGGGTTGACTGGAATGAAACGACAATGACGGGTACGTTCATTACCTACCCTGAAAGAGAAGGCGTTCCTGAGAACATCAAGGAACAACTGATCGTCGAATTGTACTCTAAGTAATCGATGTGTCTTCCTCTTGAGGAAGATCGATGAGTGGAGGCAGTCGCCGGTATTAAACACTTAAAACCTTTAAATCTGAAATAACAAATGGCAATTTTAAATTTTCAGAAACCCGACAAGATCGTTCTTCAAAAAGCAAACGACTTTGAAGCACAGTTTGAGTTCCGTCCCCTGGAGCCAGGCTACGCTGTTACCATTGGTAACGCGCTGCGCCGTGTGCTGTTAAGCTCCCTGGAAGGCTACGCCATCACTGGTGTACGGATCGAGGGTGTTGAGCACGAGTTCGCTACCATCAAGGGTGTTTCTGAAGACGTGGTTGAGATCATCCTGAACCTGAAGCAGGTGCGCCTGAAGAAGGTTGTTGACCACGATATTCAAAGCGAAAAGATCACGCTTTCTATAAAGAACCGTACTGAGTTCACCGCCGGCATGATGGCTGACGGTACGCAGTCGTTCCAGATCATGAATCCTGAATTGCTGATTTGTACCCTGGACAACTCAACAAAGCTGGATATCGAGATATCCGTAGGCAAGGGTCGTGGCTACGTTCCTGCCGAAGAGAACAAGCCGAAAGATGCTGCCCTGGGCTTCATCCCGGTAGATGCAATTTACACGCCGATCAAGAATGTAAAGTACGCTATCGAGAACACCCGTGTGGAGCAGCGCACTGACTACGAGAAACTGGTTATGGACGTTACTACCGATGGTACCATCCACCCGGAAGAAGCGGTAAAGCAAGCGAGCCGCATCCTGATCCAGCACCTGATGATCATCACCGATGAGAACATCACGTTTGATTCGAAAGAAGAGAAGAAGGAAGACATCGTAGACGAGCAAACCCTGCAGCTGCGTAAGGTGCTGAAGACACCCCTGGAAGACCTGGACCTGTCAGTACGCGCCTTCAACTGCCTGAAAGCGGCAAAGATCAACTCCTTAAGCGAGCTGGTTCAGTATGAGCAGGAAGACCTGATGAAGTTCCGCAACTTCGGACAGAAATCGCTGAGCGAGATCGAGCAGGTGCTGAACGAAAGAGGTCTGCATTTCGGTATGGACCTGAGCAAGCTGGGGGTAGATAAGGACGACTATTAATTTTTTTTTCCTCAGTGGGATCAAGGGATCGCTGAGGTTTTTTTATCACATAAGTACCTCACAACTCCTTGACACGGTGTGGGGGAATTTAAATCTTAAATGTCATGCGTCACGGAGACAAAATTAACAATCTCGGCCGTAAGAAAGCCCACCGCGAGGCGTTGCTGAGCAACCTCGCCTGCCAACTGATCGGTTACAAGCGTATCGTCACTACTTTGGCCAAGGCTAAAGCACTGCGTGTGTTTGTGGAGCCCCTGATCACAAAGAGCAAGCAAAACACTACGCACCAGCGTCGAGTGGTGTTCAGCTACCTGCAGGATAAAGAAGCGATCAAAGAACTGTTCGATGTGATCAGCGCTAAGATTGCCGGCCGTCCTGGTGGTTACACCCGTATCATCAAGCTTGGCACCCGTCCTGGTGACAATGCCGAATTAGCATTGATCGAACTGGTAGACTTTAACGAGATCTATGGTAAAGGCAAAGAAGAGAAGAAAGAGCCAGCTAAGAGAACCCGCCGTGCTGGTGGTAGCCGTAAGAAAGCTACTCCTGCTACTGAGGCTGCTCCTGCTGCCGGTGCTGCTGATGCTGCTCCTGAGGCTTCTGAGCAACAACCCTCATAATGTTTTAAGGTCATTTATACAAAGGCAAGGTTTACACCTTGCCTTTTTTATGGACAAGAAGTGAGAAAGTTTAACGTGGAGTAATTATTGGATGGTTTTTCTTTGCATAATCTTTTAAACGAAATGGAACAACGAACAGCAGTTTTGGTACTGGAAGACGGTACTACATGTTATGGTAAGGCCTTTGGCGCAATTGGTACGACAAGCGGGGAAGTTTGCTTCAGTACCAGTATGACCGGCTACCAGGAATCTTTTACCGATCCCAGCTATTATGGTCAGGTATTGATCATGAACAATGTGCACATCGGTAACTATGGCGTGAAGGATGAAGACGTGGAGAGCGACTCCATCAAGATCAAAGGACTGGTGGGCCGTAACCTGGAAGAGTTATTCTCGCGCAGAACGGCGCAGGGCTCCCTGGACGAGTACCTGAAAAAGCAAAACATAGTCGCCATTGAAGGGGTGGATACCCGTGCCCTGGTCACGCAGATCCGCAGCAAGGGGGCTATGAATTGTATCATCTCGTCGGAGATACTGGATGCCGATGAACTGAAAAAGAAGCTGGACGAAGTACCCGATATGTCGGGACTGGAACTGGCTTCCCTGGTAAGTACTAAGGTGCCCTACGAAGTGGGTGACCCCAATGCCCCGGTGAAGATCGCGGTGATGGACTACGGCATTAAGCGCAACATCCTGAACTGCATGGTGGAACGCGGTGCCTATGTGAAAGTGTTCCCGGCCAAGACACCGGCTGAAGAAGTAAAGGCTTTCAACCCGGATGGCTACTTTATATCCAACGGCCCCGGCGACCCTGCGGCTATGGATTATGCCGTCAGTACCATTAAGGAACTGCTCAGGGAAGAGAAGCCCACCTTTGGTATCTGCCTGGGACACCAGCTGCTGGCCCTGGCCAATGACATTCCTACCTTCAAGATGCACCATGGCCATCGTGGCGTGAACCACCCGGTAAAGAATATTATTACCGGCCGGTGCGAGATCACTACCCAGAATCATGGTTTTGGGGTAGATCCCGAGGCGGTACGGAAGGCGGAACATATCGAGATCACACACGTGAACCTGAATGACCAGTCCATCGAAGGTATCCGTGTGAAGGGCAAGCCTGCTTTTTCGGTTCAATACCACCCGGAAAGCACGCCCGGTCCACACGACTCCCGTTACCTGTTTGATGATTTTATTGAAATGGCAAAGTCTCATAAAGCTTAAATTTATAGCCGCTCCCAGGAGCGGCTTTTTTATGTTCCCACAACTGCAAACAACCCGGCTGCTGCTCGAACAATTCATGCCCGAAGACCAGGAGTTTGTCTTCAGCGCACTGAGTCATCCCGATGTGATCCGACACTACGGGGTGGAGTACCACACGCTGGAAGCCACTAAAGAGCAGATGGATTATTTCCAAAACCTATACACCCATAAGACCGGCATCTGGTGGAAGATCCTGGACCGGGAGACAGGAACTCCCCTGGGTGGGATAGGCATGAATAATTACCAAAAGCAGCATAACCGCGCCGAGATAGGCTACTGGCTGCTGCCGCCGTATTGGGGGAGAGGTATCGTAACGGAAGCCCTCGCCGCAATGGTTGATTACCTGTTTCGGGAATGGGTACTGCACCGGATAGAGGCGGTGGTGGAAGTGGGGAACAGCAACAGCGCCCGGGTACTGGAACGGGCCGGCTTTGTGTACGAGGGTACCCTGCGGGACTGTGAAATAAAAGGAGGGCGGTATATCAGCCTGCTGATGTTTAGCCTCCTCACTACCGATAAACGGTAAAGAGAACTAAATTCGTGGAATGAAGATCGCTATCATCAATGGGCCCAACTTGAACCTGCTGGGTAAAAGAGAACCCGACGTCTATGGCAATAAGTCGTTTGAATCGTTCTATGAAGATTTACAGGCCAAGTATCCTCACATCCATTTCAGCTATTACCAGAGCAATGTGGAGGGCGAACTGATTGATGAACTGCAGCGGGTGGGTTTTGACCATGATGGCATTATCCTTAACCCCGGCGGCTACACCCATACTTCAGTGGCCATAGGCGATGCCATAGCAGCTATTACTACCCCGGTAATAGAAGTGCACATCTCCAATGTGCATGCGCGGGAGGACTTCCGCCGCATCTCGCATGTGTCCGGCAAAGCTATCGGCAGTATTATTGGCCTTGGGCTCAAGGGCTATGAACTGGCCGTAGAGTGGTTTATGTCGCGAGGATAATGTTCAGCGACCTGTCAATATCGGAAGTTAGCTTATGAATGTGCTGTAGCTGCCCGATGAACTGTACATCGGTGACCGGCTCGGATGATGAAATCAGGGACCCGGCCTCAATGCGGGGCGTAGGGTAATCACTTTCCAGTTTCTGTATACTTTCGGTCAGCCGGGCTAAGGCCCTGGCAGCTTCGTCTATGGCTTCTTCCGAATAGGCCTGTCCTGGTTGCTGTATGACTGTGGCTACCAGGGTGGCTACATTGGAGAATAACAAGTGATTCAGGATCGAGAAATGCTCCACTTCCTTACCGTGTGCCTGCTTGTTGCGGGGCTCGGAGAGCATGCGCTGAATGGCGGCAGAGAGGTTGGCCGAATGAATATAGATCTCTTTACGCGCCAGTTTGTAATCCATGATACTGATGCGGTGCTGGAGCAATCCCTCCAGCAGTTTTTGCAGGTAATCGGCATTGGCTTTCAGCACGTCCCTCATATAGTTCTTAAGCTGGTGCACCTCCCAGGAAGGAAACAGTAAATAGGAAACCGTGAAGGCAATAGCTGAACCAATGACAGTATCCAGTACCCTTTCCTGCACCACGGTGGCAAACGGAAAGCCGAGGAACTTAAACAGTAACACCACGTAGGCTGTGGTGAACACTACCATGGGAAAGTACCGGGTGCGCAGAAAGCTATAGGCGCCCACCATAAACACTACCAGCAAGGCAAACTGTACGTTCGTATTTCGGATAAAGTAGAGGATAAGCACCCCGATAAAGGCGCCCAGGAAAGTGCCCTGGATGCGCTCCACGTTCCGCTGCCTCGTTAGTCCAAAGGCCGGCTTGATGATAAAGGCTATCGTCAGGAGGATCCAATAGGTATGCTGGCCGTAGGATAGGGTCTTAGCCACGATAAAGCCAATGATGCAGGCCACGGCCACGCGGATGGAATGTTTGAATGTGAGGGATTCAAAGTTCAGGTTGTTCCAGAACAATCGGGGGTCAATGGGTTCGTGGCGTACAAAGCGGGAGTAGTCGAGCTTGGTCTTTGACACCGGTGCGTTCTTGTCGAAGTAGCTGTTGACGAACCGTACCCGGAGCATGATGCGGCGCACGTTTACCATGATCCTTCGCAGCACCAGGGTGTGTTCTGTATGTTCCCTGCCTACGATCTCGTCGATGTGGTTTTTTAAATGCCTGATCTCCTCATCGAAATTGGTGCCTTTGGTATAGGTACTGTTCGATTGGATGGCAAGGCCTATCTGTTCGAGTTCGTGCGCCACAGTTCTGATTATAACAGCAAACGTGTCCAGTACACCTATATCCTTGAACCGTTCACGCAGGGTTTTGTAGTCATAATAAGTGGCGGTGATGTCTTCAAATAGATCCACGGTCTCGTCGAAGGTAACCACCAGCTTTTTAGCCAATAGTGTTTCCTGTTTCAGGATCTGGCGTGTCTTAAAGAACAACTCCCGTACCACCTCTAGTTGTTCGTTTACCACCACTTGCTGGTTCACCATCTTCTGGTAGTCGGTCTTCAGGTCGGTGGAGGAGTCGTAAAAGTCGGCCTTGATGGAGAGGTAGCGGGCAATCTCGGTGATGCAGTTGCCCAGCGCCCGTTGTGCCGGCCGGTAGGGACGTAAATAGTAAGCCACAATGCTGATGAACATATACCACAGCCCACCACTCACGATCAACAGGCTGTAGAGCCATATATCCTCCCGCGGCGTAATTTGATCCATACTCAGGATCATCACCAGTATGGAGGCAGTGCCAATGCTGCCCGCCCGGTTTCCAAAGACGGAAAACATCGAAAAGAAAAAGCTGAATAGCAGTATTTCTAGCCCGAGGAGGTAAATGTTGTGCTGGATGAAGAGTGTTATGGTCGCTACGACGAAAAGAGATGCAATGCAGGCCTTCATCCCATTTTCGCGGTGGGTAATCGGCCCCGGGGCGTCGGTAAGCGCCACACACAGCGCACCCAGCGAGAGGGTGAACCCCCACTGGAGCTCGCCGTAGTAAGCTGCGATCAGCGCCGGAGAAAGGATGGCCACAGTGGTCCTCAGCCCATCAATAAAGTGCTGGCTATTCAAAAATTGCCGTATCGTCCTGACCTTACTGTTCATTCCCATCTCTTTGATTATGAATTATTCTTCCCGGAGCCTGTCCTTCGCTGTAAAACTATGCCAATGTCATCCGTCCTTGTGGATACAAAGAAAAAGGAACTGATGTAAATTAGGTGGGGTAAAGACTCAAATCATCTGCATTCTTCACACATTAGACTCAATTTGCAGAACGATTGCAAACAATTGCTTTAAGTATGAAATTACCGGTACACTACAAAAGCCCTGAGGAAGCCCTGTCGATCATTAAGTCTGGCAACCGGGTCTTCATCCAGGGCAGTTCCCAGACTCCCACTTTTTTATTGAAGGCATTGGCTGAGCAGGCACCCCGCTTAAAGGATGTGGAACTGGTGTTCATCAGCGTCTACGGCGATATCTATGTAGATAAGCCGCAGTACGCCGACTCCTTTTATGTAAACTC
>DASWYM010000315.1:0-8800 GCA_036404975.1 Chitinophagaceae bacterium | reverse complement strand
TCGGTAGTATTGGGAGTAGAGGCTTTTACAATGCGGCGACGGCGGGTCTTGCCATCGGCTGCAGCAGCTGATTTCTGTCCACCCCCGACAATGGCCTGCTTATCTAAGATCTTGTAAATGAGTTCTTGTTTATCCAGCTTTTTTGCGTTGTTAATATCCAATTGTTCGGCTATATCCAGTAATTCCGGAACAAGCATGTCGTTCAACTGCAAAATGTCGTACATAGAAATTGATTGTTTTAAACACTAAAATGAGGCACCGGGGTGTCGTTTGTTAATGGTTGATTTTGTGAATGGAAACGTTTGAATTCCGGCTGTTGGGAGGAGTAATGGGATGATCTCTCAACTGATTCCGGTGCAAGTATACGGCTAAAAAGCAAAATTCCAAAATTCTTCCCCTGTTGCTGCCACGGTAATATGCACAAACATCGTGCACAGAATATACCTGTCCAAAACCTAAGGGTTAAAATAGGACAGAAGGGTAAAGATTTAACCAACCAGCAGCAAATAAGGGCTTCCCGGGCCGCTCAGCAGCGCCCTGCCAGGAAAGGGATAGGATAGGTAAGGACAGCCGGGAGCGGTCAAAAAACCTGACGAAAATCATATCGCTGGCATAGGGAGCGCACCTGCCCTCGCCCAGTTCAAAAGCCCTATTATAGTTTACTGGATGCGCACCCTGTTTTCACCCCCATCCTTTTGCACTCTATACCGCTGCTGAACCGTAGTTGAACCGTTGCTGAACCGCTCCTGAACCGTTGCTATTAGGAGCGGATGGGGAGCGGTCGGGGTACGGAACAGGTGGGCAGGAATTAGGAAATAGGGAATTAGGAATTAGGCGAAAACAGGGGACAGGAACAGGCAGGGACAGGACTCTTTAGGGGAAATAAAGAGGCTGGGGTCTGTGAAGGGCCGGACTCCCCTTTGGGGGTTGGGGTATGACCCAATGACCCATTGACTTCACTCAGGCCGTCTGCGGAATCCCTGGCCCATCTGTGCCCTCCCCGATATATCTTTGCCGCTCTTAACACTAGCTATGTTCAACAAACGGGTAAAA
This sequence comes from Chitinophagaceae bacterium, assembly GCA_036404975.1. Classification (GTDB taxonomy): domain Bacteria; phylum Bacteroidota; class Bacteroidia; order Chitinophagales; family Chitinophagaceae; genus Flavisolibacter. The sequence goes on along the minus strand of DASWYM010000315.1, from coordinate 7,747 downwards.
ATAAAAGAGCTGCTTACCTGGGAACCCGGGGAGCAGAAAGTAACGGTAATGGGTTGGGTGCGTACCTTCCGCAACAACCAGTTTGTGGCCCTCAACGATGGTTCCACCAATAATAACCTGCAGGTCGTGCTGGAACTGGGCAAGTTCCCCGAAGAGCTGCTGAAGCGCCTCACCACCTCTGCCTCCATCAAAGTGACCGGCACGGTGCTCCCTTCGCTGGGCAAGGGACAGAAGCTGGAAGTAAAAGCCGATGAGCTGGAGATCCTGGGCGACTCGGATGCCGAAAAGTATCCGCTGCAGCCCAAGAAGCACAGCCTGGAGTTCCTGCGCGAGATCGCCCACCTGCGCTTCCGCACCAACACCTTTGGCGCCGTGTTCCGCATCCGTCATACGCTGGCTTTTGCCATCCATAAATTCTTTAACGAGAAGGGCTTCGTGTACCTGCACACCCCCATCGTTACGGCTTCCGATGCCGAAGGAGCGGGCGAAATGTTCCGCGTGACTACCCTTCCCTTCGACAACCCGCCGCGCAAGGAAGACGGCTCTATCGACTTCTCCGAAGACTTCTTCGGCCGCTCCACCAACCTGACCGTAAGCGGTCAGCTGGAAGGCGAGCTGGGCGCTACGGCCTTTGGCGAGATCTATACCTTCGGGCCCACCTTCCGAGCCGAGAACTCCAACACCGCGCGCCACCTGGCCGAGTTCTGGATGATCGAGCCGGAGATGGCCTTCTACGACCTGGAGGACAATGCCAATTTGGCCGAGGAATTCATCCAGTACATCATCCGCTACGCTATGGAGCACAATGCTGACGACCTGGAGTTCCTGCGCCAGCGACTGCTGGAGGAGGAAAAGACCAAGCCCCAGGCCGAACGCAGCGAGATGGACCTGATCCAGAAATTACAGTTCGTAGTCGAGAACAAGTTCGAGCGGGTTACCTACACCGAAGCCATCGATATCCTGCTGCAGTCGCCCGCCTACAAGAAGAAGAAGTTCCAATACGACGTGAAGTGGGGTATCGATATGCAGAGCGAGCATGAACGCTACCTGGTGGAGAAGCACTTCAAGAAGCCGGTGATTGTGACCAACTATCCTAAAGAGATCAAGGCCTTCTACATGCGCCAGAATGACGACGGCAAGACCGTGGCCGCTATGGACATCCTGGCCCCCGGCATCGGGGAGATCGTGGGCGGCTCGCAGCGCGAGGAGCGCCAGGACCGCCTGGAGCAGCGTATGCGCGAGATGCACATCCCGGTGGAAGACATGTGGTGGTACTTAGATACCCGCCGCTACGGTACCGTGCCACACGCCGGCTTCGGCCTCGGCTTCGAACGCATGGTGCAGTTCGTCACAGGCATGGGCAACATCCGCGACGTGATCGCTTTCCCCCGCACGCCGAAGAGCGCGGAATTCTAGAAGGTGAGTGATGAGTGGTGAGTGGTGAGTGAGGTCGTGAATGGTGAAAGGTGAATCGTGAATGGTGAATCGTGAATAGGTGACCTACAGTTAGATAGACTTAATACAAAAGCCCCTGGTATTTTATGCCAGGGGCTTTTTCTGTTTAGTAGGTTGGGACCAGGAGGGTTCTACTCACCACTCACCACTCACCCTCTCACTCATGTATAAACAACAGCGGCCGGTCGACGTGCTCCACGAACTCGCGGGTGTGCAGCCTGAAGAGGAAGGCGTCGAGGAGGTTGTGCTTGTGGGGCAGGGCGATGAGCAGGTCGCAGCCGGTGCGGTGAATGTATTCCTGTAGCCCCTCGGTCACATCGTCGTTGTGCACGGTGCGGAAATGTGGCGCCAGGTCGCGGAAGGGTTCGAGGAAATGGTCGGGCGGCAGTTCTCCCTCGTCGGTCATTACGTGCACGACATGCAGGTCGGCATGCAGCTGCTGCACGATGCTGTGGATCTTCTCGATTACGGAGGCCTCCAGCGGCTCCAGGTCGGTGGCGAACACCACGCGGTGCACGCCCCTGCCTTCATAGCTTTCCGGTACCGTGATCACCGGGTAGTGGGAGTGGCGGATGACGGAGATGGCCGTGTTGCCGAAGAGGATCTTTTCCAACCCGGTGTAGTGGTGGGTGCCCATCACCAGGGCCATCACCGGTGCCTCTTTGCAGTACTGGTTGATCTCGTCGTTCACATCGCCGAGGCGGCTTTCGGTGCGGATGGCCAGGCTGGGCACCTGGCGCAGCAGCTCTTCGCGCGTGCGCTGCAGGCCATGGTCGCTGTTGTTCTTCAGCTCCTCGGCCGACACAGCCAGGATGGGCATGTCGTTCATCGAGATGGGTAACTGGTACACATGCAGCAACACGAGCTCGGCCTGGAGGTCGCGGGCGAGGTGGGCCGCATACAGGGCGGCATTGTCGGCCGCCGGCGTGAAATCGGTAAGGGCAACAAGGGTATTCATGACGATAAATTACAAAGAATTATACCAAGGAACGTGAAACGTGAAAGGTGAAACGGGAAAGAGGAGAAAAGCTGCCAGGAGGAAGGGCTACACGCTATACGCAATGAGTGATGAGTAATGAGTAATGAGTGGGTTTCCTATTAAGTGCGCTTTCCTACAGCAGGCCAGTGCCAGCTATGAAGCAATAAGGAATAATCCCCAGTCCACCTCTTCCCGCAGCAGGACACGGCTATGGACCATGAACTATGGACCATGTACTCACCTTATGGAATCTGCAGCCCTCTGCATCTTAGAAGTAAACCGACTGTTATGGCTGCTATTATTACCCCCACCGGCAACAAGAGTGGCTGCCGGCTGCTCGCCAAGTACATCCGCATCGACATGACCCCTATGGTGGACTTAGGCTTCTTGCTGATCACGTTCTTCATCTTCACTTCTTCTATGACGGAAACCAAAGCCCTGAAGCTCTTTATGCCCGCCGACGGCACCGGAAGCACCGTTGGCGAAAGCACCGTGCTCACCGCCCTGCTGGGAGCCGATAATCGTATTTACCTCTACGACGGCAAGTGGCAGGAGGCCGTAAGTGCCAACCGGGTAGTGCCCACCTCTTACAACCTCTACACCGGTGCGGGCACCTTTATCCGCGCGAAGCAAAAAGCACTGGGTGAGCGTCGTGATGAACTGATGCTGCTCATCAAGCCTGCCGATGGCGCCACCTACAACAACATCATCAACGCGCTGGACGAAGTGGTAATCAATGGCGTGAAGAAGTACGCCATCATGGACCCGACGGCCGAGGAGAAAGCGTATGCGGCTAAGTAGGAACTAGGGATTGGGAATTAGGGATTAGGAAGAAACAGGAGAATGCGGATAATTATGATTCTTATGAATCATCACGGATCTAATTATCATCAGGATCTGCGTTCCGTTTCTCTATAATGCCTTTGCTACCGTGCTGCTGGAGGGGCGTACAGCCGGTCCTGGTGCCCGGTGTGCATAACGACGGTAAACCGGGCCAATACCGGAATTGGGTGTGAACAACTTCATTTGTACTTTTGATGCGGTTACTGTATAAAAAACACTCAATTTATGACTATTCCTGTAGTGGATCTGTCCGACTTCCAGTCCGGCGATCCTGCCCGTAAACAAAAGTTCGTGGCCGAGCTGGGTAAGGCCTATGAAGAAGTTGGTTTCGTGGCCGTTAAGAACCACGGCATCTCCGACGACCTCATTGCCGACCTGTATAAAAACGTCCAGCAGTTCTTCGCATTGCCCGATGAAGTGAAGTTAAGCTACGAGAAGAAAGAGCTGGCCGGCCAGCGGGGCTACACCTCCTTCGGACGCGAGCACGCCAAGGGCTACGAAGCCCCCGACCTGAAAGAATTCTTCCAGTACGGCCAGGAGGTGGAAGACGATGATCCCATCAAGGTAGAATATCCCCAGAACGTAGAGGTTAAGGAAGTCCCGGAGTTTACCCCTACACTCCGCAAGGCTTATCGCAGCTTCGAGCGCAGTGGCCGCGCCCTGCTGCGCGCCATCGCCCTGCACCTGGGCCTGAAGGAGGACTACTTCGAGCAGTACGTGCACAACGGCAATTCCATCCTGCGCGCCATCCACTACCCACCCATTAAAGGTGAGCCCAAGTCGGCCATCCGTGCCGAGCAGCACGAGGACATCAACCTCATCACCCTGCTGGTAGGCGCATCGGCCGACGGGTTGCAGATCCTCACCCGCCAGAACGAGTGGGTGGGCGTGACCTCGCTGCCCGAGCAGATCGTGGTGAACGTGGGCGATATGCTGCAGCGCCTCACCAACAACAAGCTGCGCTCCACCACCCACCGCGTGGTGAATCCACCGCGCGAGCTGTGGGGCACCTCCCGCTACTCCATTCCTTTCTTCCTTCACCCCAAGGGCTTTATGAACCTGGCCTGCCTGGAGGGCTGTATCACGGAAGAAAACCCCAAGGCCTACGAAGATGCCACGGCCGGCGAGTACCTGGATGAGCGCCTGAGAGAGATAGGGTTGAAGAAGTAATAGGAGTGATGAGTAATGAGTGATGAGTGGCGTAGTGAAAGGTGAAACGGCAGACGTGAGACAGGGTTCCCTGGATAAACAGCATTTCAAAGCAAGGTCCTCAGTAGTAAGCTGCTGAGGACCTTTTGTTTATTGGAAAGATGAAGTTGAAGATACCCCTCTCACGTCTCACCTTTCACGTCTCACGTCTGCCCTCACTTTTTAACGCCCCTTTAGCGCTTGCAGGTATCCTCCTTTAACCACACCGTATGTACCTTTATAGAGCAACAAACTAAACACATAAGCTATGAAAACTCTCTACCTTTCATTAGCTATTCTCCTGGCTGCATTGGCACCAGCCGCACAGGCAGACGCCCAGGCGCTTCTTCCCAACCAGAATCCCAACTATGCCGTTAGCCGCGATAAGTATATGGGCCTTGCCGACTCACTTACGCGCCTGCACGGCACCACGCAGCACGACACCTATGCGGCCCCCGACTGGTACGAGCAGAAGCTGCAGCGCCGCGACGACCGCCGCGAGTTCCGCCAGCAGCTGCGCCTGGAGCGCGCCCGCTACCACCGGGGTTATTCCGATTACTATGGCTACCAGCCCTATCGCTACGACGGCCATCGCCATCAACGCTACTACCGCCCCTGGTGGCTGTGGCCCTTCTGATTCTTTCACCCGCAATAATGAACCTTTATGAGAATACTTGTACTCTTCTTCCTGGCTGCTCTTACGCTCTTTTCTAGTAGTTGTTCCCGCCGTGTCGTGCGCATCTCTCCCGACCAGCAGGTCGACATCAGCGGGCGCTGGAACAATACCGACTCGCGCCTAGTGGCCGAGCAGATGACCGGCGATATACTAAGAGCCGACTGGATCACCGAACACCAGCAAACGAAAACCGTTAAGCCCGTAGTGATCGTCGGCATGGTGGCTAATAAAAGCCACGAGCATATCGAAGCCGAAACCTTCGTGAAGGACGTGGAAAGCTCCTTTATTAAAAGCGAGAAAGTGCGCCTCGTGCAAGGCGGCAAAAAACGTGAAGAACTGAGGGCCGAGAAAGCCGATATGCAAACCAATGCCACTTCCGCCAGCATGAAGAAGTTCGGGCTGGAGCAGGGCGCCGACTACATCCTCCAGGGCTCCATCAACTCCATCGTCGACCAGCACAAGCGCGACCGCGTGGTGTACTATAAAGTGAATCTCGAGCTCACCAACATCGAGACCAACGAAGTGGTGTGGATAGGAGAGAAGGAGATCGCCAAAAAGGTAACGAACTGACGGGAGATCCTACCTGAAGTGTTTTGAAGGTATGAGGTCACCGCTACACCATATAACAGGGGCATTGGTTGCTATGGCACTGATGCCTTTTTTCTACTCCTGCGCCACCTACAACGAGCAGGCAGCCCCCTATTACCACAGTATGCTGGAGGGCAAGTACGAGAAAGCCTCCAACCAGCTCGATCGTACCCGCCTGCTCAAACGCGACCGAAACCGCCTGCTCTACCTGCTCGAAAAAGGCAAGATGGAGCACCTCATCGGCCATTATGAACACAGCAACAACTATCTCAACGAAGCCGACCTGCTGATGGAAAACGGCCGCACCACTGTGAGGGACGTGGCGGTGGGCAACCTGGTGAATCCCATGATGAAGACCTACCAGGGCGAAGACTTCGAAAAGTACATGGTGCACTACTACAAGGCACTGAACTACCTGCAGCTGGGCCTGCCTGAAGAGGCCATTGTGGAGGCGCGACGCATCACCCTGCGCTCCTATGCCCAGGACGACCAGATCCGCAGCAGCCATAAGTATGTGAGCGATGCCTTCTCCCACATGCTGCAGGGGCTGGTATATGAACGCGGCGGCGATATCAACAACGCCTTTATTGCCTACCGCAATGCCGTGGACCTCTACCTCGAACGGAAGGGTTCCTACTACGGCGTGGCCCTTCCGGAGCAGTTGAAGAAGGACCTCCTGCGCACCGCCTGGCAAATGGGCTTTACCGGCGAGGTGGAGAAATACGAACGCCTGCTGGAGACCAAATACGTGCGCGAAGAATCCCCTGCCGGCGGCGAGCTGGTGGTGTTCTGGGAAAATGGCCTGGCACCGGTAAAGACCGAGCAGAACCTGCTGTTCTCGCTGCACGACCGCGGCGAAGGCAACCTCGTATTTGTCGACCGCGGTGGCTTCTACAACATTCCTTTTGACCCCGACCGCCACTACCGCGGCGAGCGGGATGTGCTGAACCATCTTTCGGCCCTGCGGGTGGTCATCCCGCGCTACGAGACGATCCTACCTCACTTCAGCGGGGCGATGCTGAGCTGTAATGGGGCTGTCTACGCGCTGGAGCCCGCGCAGAACGTCAACAACCTGGCAATTGCCAACCTGCAGGAACGCATGCTCAAGGAACTGGCCCAGACCCTTACCCGCCTGGCCATCAAGCGCCTGACCGAGGAGATCGTGGAGCCCGACCATGATGATAAAAAGGGCAAGGACAACAAAAAGAAGAAGGACGACGACTGGCAACAGGCACTGGCCCTGGGCCTTAAGGCCTTCAACATCGCCACCGAGAAGGCCGATACCCGCAATTGGCAAAGCCTGCCCCATACCATTTACTACACCCGCATTCCCCTGCAACCGGGTGAAAACAAGCTATCCATCGAATTGTCCGGTGGCGGCAGCAAGCGGGCACCCCAATCCATTACCGTCAACGGCCACGGCGGGCTTCAGTTTTACAGCTTCTGTACGATCAACTAACCAGTCTCAAGAGGAGGTCAATGCACCAGTGCTGCGTTTCATTATAATTTTATCAAAGCGCTATTGCCCTCTCTCAAAAGTTTTCAAGGAGGTAAGCAGTGATGCGCCGCAGAGGCACGGAGGCTTGGCAACTTCGATTAAAGTTCCATGGTAATGAGTAGGCCAAAGGAGACATTTGGTCATAAAGTCAACAGGTCATTGATGACTGTGCTGACCTTCTTTTGGCGTTGTACTGACCTTGTTCCGGGGTTGTTCCGACCGTACCTATGTCGGAACAACCCCGGAAGAACCCCGGAACAACCCCGGAACAACCTGCCTTACGAAGGCGAAAATTGAACGGTTTGGTGAACAGGTACAGTAGACTGGGTTTTACTGCTGTGTTATGGGCTTAAGGATATTGTCTATTTAGTTTGCCATTCACCCATCATTTTTAGCCGCTTATCACAGTTCTAAAAAATCTTTTTCCTACGGGCTTTCTGCTTGTCGTTGATAATCAGTTGATTAGTTATGCATCTACTATCTTAGGACCTAAGTTACCATAACTAACTAGGTACTTTGT
>DASWYM010000314.1:0-12747 GCA_036404975.1 Chitinophagaceae bacterium | reverse complement strand
GGATGGAAAGCTGCAGGGGTATTTCGATATGCTGGAACTGCCTTATACCTCGTGCAACGCCGCTACCTCGGCGCTCACCTTCAATAAGCGCTACACGGTAGCAGTGGCCTCCATGGCGGGCATCAATGTAGCCCGCTCGCTGCACCTGTTCCGCCATACGGATTATAACCTGGACGTGATACTGGCGCAACTGAAGCTGCCTTACTTTGTAAAACCCAATAACGGGGGCTCCTCCATCGGCATGAGCAAGGTGACCGAGGCCGGCCAATTGAAAGACGCCCTGGAGAAGGCCTTTGGCGAAGACGACCAGGTGCTGGTGGAGGAGATGATTACCGGGCGGGAGTTTACAGTAGGGGTGTTCAAAGCCGAGGGCGCTATCCACGTGCTGCCCATTACCGAGGTAGTGGCTCACAAGGAATTCTTCGACTTCGAAGCCAAGTACGAAGGCAAGTCTTCCGAGACCACGCCTGCCCAGATGGAAGAAAGCTGGAAGGAAAAGGTTGAGGCGGCGGCCCGCAATATCTACGAGGTGTTCAATTGCAGTGGTGTGATCCGCATAGATTTTATCTACAATGCCGAGCACAATGCCCCCTATATGCTGGAGATCAACACTGTGCCGGGGCAGAGCGAGGCCAGCATCATTCCCCAGCAGGTAAGGGCCATGGGTTGGGAGCTGAAGGATTTCTATGCCCGCCTGGTCAATGAGGCTTTAACGGTCCATGCACAGACCTTCTGATGAGTTTTTATATCTTGCAGCCCAATTTTAACCCGGTATCTTGAAATACTTTATCAAAAAGAATATCACTGGCCGCCCGCTTTGGTTCAACATCCTGGTGGCTATACTGCTGATCATTGTCCTGGGGCTGATCTTCACTTTTTCCCTGGACCTGATCACCAAGCACGGCGTGGCCCGTACGGTGCCTTCCGTGGTAGGAAAGCCGCTAGAGGAAGTAGTGGAAACCCTGGAGGACAGGGGGTTCGAGGTGGTGTTGCAAGACTCCGTGTTCTACGATTCTCTGCAGCCCACTATTGTGGTGAAGCAAATCCCTGAACCAGATGCCGTGGTAAAAGTAAACCGGACCATTTATGTAACGTATAACCGGGTGGTGCCGCCCGATGTGGAGATGCCCAACCTGGTAGGCTACAGCCTGCGCAACGCGGAGATGATCCTGAGGAACCAGGGTTTGTTGCTGGGTGATACTACGTTCCGCCCCGACTTTGCCAAGAACTCGGTGCTGGAGCAGCTTTACAACGGGCAGAAGATTACCCCTGGTACCAAGATCAAGTACGGCAGTCCCATCGCGCTGGTTATAGGCTCCGGCGTATCTGCCCAGGAGATGTCGGTGCCCAGGCTATTAGGCCTGAGTTACGAAGAAGCCCGCATTCTGTTGAGTGCTCAAGGCCTTATTTTAGGTTCGGTTATTGCAGATCCATTGGTGCAGGACACGGCTGCGGCGTTTGTCTACCGGCAGAATCCTCCCACCAAAGACCCACAAGGGCGGCGGTTCCAGATACGACCCGGACAGATGATGGATATCTGGCTGAGCAAGGATAAGCCCAATGTGGATTCGCTGGAAGGCGGCACATCGTCGTCAGCCCCAACCCCTCAACCTGAACAAGAATATTAATATGAAGACAATAACAGTAGATGAATTAAAAGCCCGTGTGGACAACGGCGAAAAGATCAACCTCATTGACGTGCGCGAGCCCCACGAGTACGAAGAAGCCAACCTGGGAGGCAAGCTGGTGCCACTGGGTAAGATCCAGACCATGCAGGTGGATGAGTTGGAAGACTTGAAAGACGAGGAAGTGATCATCCATTGCCGCAGCGGGAAGCGGAGCGCCATGGCTTGCCAGATGCTGGACACTATGGGCTTCTCCAATACCGTGAACGTGGAAGGGGGCATATTGGCCTGGCAGGAGAAGTTTGGAACCGGCGGGCAAAAGAAGATTCAATAAGTAGGAAAGATCTCCGTACGGAGTTAAGGAAATAAGAAAAGCCGGAATCCCTTCCGGCTTTTTCTATGTAGTCATTCAAAGGGATAATTACAGTTTGATGTTTAGGCCCAGCGTCCAGTTGGTGCCGGCCATGGGGAAGTAATAATTCTCCGTGGTCAGGTTATTGTCCACAATATAGGTGAACGTATAGCCATTGGGTTCATAGAGCCTGTTGAACACGTTGTTTACCTGCGCTATGACGCTCACGTTGCTGAACCAGCGTAATGGAAAAGAATAAGTGGCCCTGATATCCTGGGTATAGTAAGGGGCAAGGCTACGGTCTTTATTGCTGGTGTTATCCAGAAACTGCCGGCCGACATATTTTCCGATAAGATTAACCTCCATTTTGGTGATAGGTTTTATGGCTACTGTAGCCGAGCCCACCACATCAGGAGAGAAGGAAATGTCGGTTTCTTTGTAATTGATTACTCTTTGCCAGGACGAGTCAAGAGCGGAGTCATATTCATCGATGTACTCGTTAAAGCCCTTGATTTTGTTTTTGCTCAGGGCCAGGTTGGCAGAAGCCTGCAGCCACTTGGTGATCACAGCGCCACCCTGCAACTCTATGCCTGCCCGGTAGCTGTCTTTGATGTTGCTGCGGGTATAAGCCCCGACGTCGTTGATCTTACCGGTGAGTACCAGCTGGTCATTGTACTTCATATAGTAGAGTGCGGCGCCCAGGCTGTAGGAGGTAAGCTTTTTTTCCAGTCCCAGTTCAATATCGTGCAACTGCTCGGGACGGGGTAGTTCGGCAGCACCGGCTTCGAAGTCATCGCGGTTGGGCTCTTTATTGGCCACCGAGTAAGAGGCATAAGCCAGCCAGTTGTTCTGGCTGTAGCTGAGACCGAGCTTAGGGTTGAAGAAGTTGTAGGTCTGATCTATAAAGAGGCCTGGATGATCGCGGAAACCGTTGGTAGTGTAATGAACACGGCGGTATTGCAAGTCGGTAAATACCTGCCAGGCCTGGGAGAGGTTTTGCTGCCACTTTCCATAGAGATTGAAGTCGGATTTCTCGCCATCATTGTCGTACCAGCGCTTGGGAACGTCCTTCAGCCCCTGTTCGGTCCAGGTAACAGTACCAAAGTGGTTGCCCAGATAGTTGGTAACAGCTCCGCCGAGGGTAAGGGCTGTTTGTCCTTTGCCGTATTGCAGGGAGAAAATATTGCCGTAGAAATTGTTGTCCAGCCAGAGCTGGCGTACCAGGTCGGTCTCGGTAGTGCCGCTATTGAGAGGGGTGAGACCGTAGTCATCAAAGGATTCACCAGCCTTATACTGCTCATAAAAGCCTTTTCCCTTCACCAGGAACAGGCCTGTATTAAACACCAGGTGACTGCCCAGCTTCTGGTCAAACAGGAGCTGGTAATGGTCCTGGTTATAGTTATCGGTCTCATTTTCGTACGGCTCGCCGGGGCGTTCCATGCCGGCGTAGTTGATGGTGCGGTTGGTAGCCAGGTCGGCTTCCGAAACCCCGTACCAGGCCTGGTAGGTCTTTTCCTTACCGGCGAAGACGTTCAGGCGCAGGTTGGTGCGGTCGCTTAGGTAAGCAGACGACACATAAAAGGACCTCAGGTTGCTGCTGGCCCGGTCAATATACCCATCACTGGTGATGCGGGAGAAACGGCCGTCTATGGTAAAGTGATTGCCCAGCAGCCCTGTGCCCACCTTGAGCGTGTTTTTAAGAGTAGTAAAGGAGCCGAAGCTGTTGTTGAACTCTGCATAGGCCTGCTTGTTTACTTCATTGGTGCTCATGTTGATGGTAGCGCCAAAAGCTCCTCCACCATTGGAAGAAGTGCCTACCCCGCGCTGGATCTGTATGCTGTTCACCGAGGAGGCAAAGTCGGGCAGGTTTACAAAAAAGGACCCACTGCTCTCTGCATCGTTAAAAGGGATCCCGTTCAGGGTCACATTGATGCGGGTAGCGTCGGTGCCCCGGATGCGGATGCCGGTGTATCCCACGCCATTACCGGCATCGGAGTTAACCACCACAGAAGGCGTCTGGTTCAGCAGGAAGGGAAGGTCCTGGCCCAGGTTCTGCTTTTCAATCTCGGCCTTCCTTAAATTTGTTTTAGAGAAAGGCGCTGTGGCATTGGCCCTAAGGGCTTTTACCTCTACCGGTAGCAGTTCAATAGTGTCTTTTTGGTTGGTTGTTGTTTCCTGGGCCCCAACCGTCAGGCAGAAAGCCAGGATAGAAGAAAAAAGAGCAATCCTTTTCATTTTAAGGTTTTACAGGTTTAAATGAAAGGGGTATGCAGCAAAAGAGAAGGAGTAAATGGAAGCTTTCAGCCTTCCCTGCGCAGGCATTACCCTGATCAGGTTCTACGGGTATGTTCTCAGCCCACCGTTTGGTGAAGCACCCCGGGTTATCGGCTGCAAAGGTATAGAAGAAAAAGTAGTAGAACTGTAACTTTCTTTATGCTCCTGCGTTTAATAAGCAGAAGTATCAACCAAATAAGCATAACGATTATGAAAAAGCTTTTGCTGTTAAGTATTATGATCCTTGGAGTTGTAGTCTCCTGGGCCCAGAAGACCGTTTACGATGCCAACGCCCAGGTGCGTTCTGCCAGGGGTTTTCATGCCATCGAAGTGGCCGGTGGTATCGATCTGTACGTAAGCCAGGGAGAGGAAGCCATTGCCGTCAGCGCCAAGGACCTGGAAGACCGGGACCGCATCAAAACGGTAGTAGAGAACGGGGTACTGAAAATCTGGTACGACTGGAAAGCCGGTATGGGATTTCTCAAAGGGGTAAATCGCCAGCTGAAGGCCTACGTCTCCTATAAGACCCTGGACAGGCTGAGTGCCAGCGGTGGATCGGATGTAGAAGTAGATGGCGTTATTTCCTCCAATAAATTCAATTTGGAAGCATCTGGCGGCTCCGACTTTAAAGGAAAGATTAATGCCGGGGAGCTTACCGTCAACGGGAGCGGGGGATCGGATATCAGCATAGGCGGTAATGCCGGCAAGCTGACCGTGGATGCCAGTGGTGGCAGCGACTTCAACGGCTTTGGCTTGGTAGCTGAGACCGCTACGGTGAGTACCAGTGGCGGCAGTGATGCTGAGGTGACTGTTAACAAGCAGCTTACTGCCAATGCCAGCGGGGGCAGTGATGTGCGCTACAAGGGCAGTGCTACTAATGTAACAGCGAACAAGTCCGGCGGATCCAATGTCCGAAAGTCATAAAAGCAGCAGTTCTTACCTTAATTTGTCAAAGCCATCTTAAAAGGATGGCTTTTTATTTGGCTGGTATACAAGGCCTTCTTATATTTGCATCCTCATCGCGAAGTAGAGCAGCGGTAGCTCGTCGGGCTCATAACCCGAAGGTCGGAGGTTCGATCCCTCCCTTCGCAACCAAAAGGAAAAGCCTCGTAGGAGGCTTTTTTTATTTATGTATACGGTATATGTACTTTACTCTTCTCGGTATAACAAGATTTATATTGGGAGTACATCAAACCTGAGCAACGATTTCTTTCACACAATGAACTGGGAAAGAAAGGTTGGACTGTAAAATATCGTCCCTGGCATATACTTTATACAGAACAATTTATTGAAAAAAGCGAGGCTTTGTTGCGGGAGAAGTCTCTTAAGTCTGGGAAAGGCAGAGCCTGGATTTGGGAAGAACTCGTAACACGCATAGTGAAGTAGGGCAGCGGAAGTTCGTGGGGCTCATATCCGCCTGAGGCGGACGGAGGTTCGATCCCTCCCTTCGCAACAAGAAAGCCTCGTAAGAGGCTTTTTTCATTGGTACATTTGTAGATATGAAGGCAGGATTTGTAAACATATTTGGCAGACCGAACGCTGGGAAAAGCACCCTGCTCAATGCATTAATGGGCGAAAAGCTCGCCATCGTATCGCCCAAAGTGCAAACTACCCGTCACCGCATCAAAGGCATAGTCACTACTGGCGACTACCAGATCATCTTTTCCGATACACCCGGCATCATTGAGCCCAAGTATAAGCTGCACGAGAAAATGATGCAGGCGGTAAAGGGATCATTGGAAGATGCCGACGTAGCCCTCCTGCTGGTGGATATCCATGATAACTGGGAAGAAGTTGATGCTGTGTTCTCCTCCCTGCGCCTTAAAGTGCCTGCTATCGTGGTCGTGAATAAACTGGATACAGCTAAAGCAGAAAAGCAGGAAAAGTGCTTTGCTTTCTTTAGCGAAAAAAGATATTGCAAGGAACTGATCGGCATTTCAGCTCTCCAGCGTGCCCACCTGGATAAGCTGATAGGTGCTATCCTGAACTACCTGCCCGAAGGAGAGCCTTTCTTTGCCGAAGACGAGATCACCGACCTTTCCGAGCGTTTCTTTGTAGCCGAGCTGGTGCGGGAGAAGATCTTTGCTCTCTTCGAGGACGAGATACCTTACCACACTACCGTAATCGTTACCGAGTTCAAGCAGAAGTCTACGCTGATAAAGATTACAGCAAACATTATCGTGCAGCGGGAGACCCAGAAGGCGATTATCATCGGGGAGGGAGGAAAGATGATCAAGAAGATAGGGACAGAAGCGCGCAAGGATATCGAACAGTTCCTGGGGCAGAAAGTGTTTTTGGAGCTGTTTGTGAAAGTTCGTCCAAAGTGGCGGGAGAATGAAACCTTTTTGAGGGAATACGGATACCAATAAAAATAATCAGGACGGGTAGCAGCCGAAGGTGCTTCTGCCTGTTCAAATAAAATCAATAAGGAATGGGATTTACGGTAGCTATAGTTGGCCGGCCAAATGTCGGGAAAAGTACCTTTTTCAACCGCTTGCTCGAGCAGCGCAAAGCCATTGTAGAAGATGTACCCGGCGTAACGCGTGACCGCCAGTACGGGGTGGCTGAATGGAACGGCAAGAACTTCAATGTGATCGATACTGGGGGATTTGTGCCCGACAGCAATGATGTCTTTGAGCGGGAGATCCGCAAGCAGGTACAAATTGCCGTAGACGAAGCCAGCGCCATCATCTTTATGGTCGATGCCGCAACCGGTATGACTGACCTGGATGATGCCATGGCCACTATTCTGCGCCGTTCCCCTAAGCCTGTGTTCCTGGTGGTAAATAAGGTGGACAACAATGAACGTTTGCTGGAAGCTGCAGAATTCTATAGCCTCGGCTTCGAGCGTATTCATTTCCTCTCCGCTATGAGCGGCAGCGGTACCGGTGACCTGCTCGATGAAATCACCGACCTGATGAAAGACGAGCCCGAAGAGAGTGAAGAGGATAAGGGGCTTCCTAAGTTTGCTATCATTGGTCAGCCCAATGTGGGAAAGTCTTCCCTGCTCAACGCCCTTAT
Organism: Chitinophagaceae bacterium; assembly: GCA_036404975.1. Lineage (GTDB taxonomy): Bacteria > Bacteroidota > Bacteroidia > Chitinophagales > Chitinophagaceae > Flavisolibacter. Next base: position 5,475 of record DASWYM010000314.1, on the reverse strand, counting down.
AGGCGAGGAACGTACCATCGTCAGTGATATCGCCGGTACTACACGCGATACCATTCACACCAAGTACAATCTGTTCCATAAAGAGTTCATTCTGATTGATACAGCCGGCATTCGCCGCAAGACCAAGGTGCACGAGGATCTGGAGTTCTATTCCGTAATCCGGGCCATTAAAGCACTGGACGAAGCTGACATTTGTATGTTGCTGCTCGATGCCGAAAAAGGCATCACAGCCCAGGACCTGAGTATCTTCAGCCTGGCAGCCCGCAAAGGGAAGGGTGTCGTGGTACTCGTCAACAAATGGGACCTGGTGGAAAAGGAAACCAATACTGCCCGGGATTATGAAAAGCAGTTGAAGCAACGCCTGGCCCCGTTCAATGATGTGCCTATCCTGTTTATTTCGGCCAAGGAAAAGACGCGTATCCACAAGGGGATTGAAACAGCGCTGGAAGTATACGAAAACCGTCAAAGAAGAATACCTACCTCTAAACTGAATGAAGTAATGCTGAAAGCTATAGAGGCATTCCACCCCCCGGTGGTAAGAGGCCATCCAGTGAGCGTAAAATACATTACCCAGTTACCGACGGTCGTTCCCTCGTTTGCCTTCTTTTGCAACTTCCCGGACGATATCAAACAGCCGTATAAGAACTACCTGGAGAACCAGCTTAGAGAGCATTTCAACTTTAAGGGGGTACCCGTACGGCTGTTCTTCCGTAAAAAGTAACTGTGGAAAAAAAGAGGTTGCAGGATTTGGATATTTCATGATGGAAATTACCTTTGCGCCCATTAGTTAACTAAACTTAAAAAAGTACAATGAAAAAATTATTAGCTGTGGTAGCTATCGCAGGTACCCTGGTAGCTTGCAACAACGAAGCCGAAACAACAACTGAAAGCACAGACACAACAACAACTATCACTACCGACACAATGACCACTGCTCCTGTAACAACTGATACCACTAACCTGGGTACAGACACTACCGGCGCTGCAGTTGGCACTGACACTTCTGCTGCTCAGTAATCGTAGTGCATAACGATAATAAAAAACCCTCCATCAGGAGGGTTTTTTATTTGCTAATGGTATTTGTTTATTATGGAATGCACCTGTTTTCTAAAGTTCTCTAATTCCTCTTCCTGCTGCTGGATAAATACGTTCTCATCCAGCCGGCCAATTACTTCATCCATCTCCGCTTCGTTATCATATACCATCTTCCGGAATTTACTTTGGTAATCCTTCGCTCTTGACTGGTAGATATTCCGGGTCATCCATTCTTTGGTGGCCACTGTCTCCTGCAGCAGTTGGGTAAATACCCCGAGGTTAAAATCATCTGCGTTAATGCCTTTGATCTCCAGCAGGGAAGCAAAAGCATGCTGCAGCTTCTGCTCTTTATACAGGCTGCCATTATCCTCGTAGAAATCGTGCACTCCTTTCCAGCTACCGATCGTGCCATCCTTGATGCCATTCAGTAAGGCCTGCAGGGATGGCTCAGGAAAGAGCTGCCCACCAATGTTCTTCCACGGGAGTCGTTGCGCATCCTGGGGAAGCACTTCTTTAAGCTCATGGAATGAAGTAAGATTCTTCGCCTGCATATAATTCACCAGGTTGGTGATACCATAGTAAACAACCAGTTCCTTATAGATGCGGTAAGCTTCCGGGGCTTTGGCAATACAGGTCGGGCGGTTTGTTGCTTCAAATGGACTGTCCGTGATCTCCAGTCTTTGAATGTCCGTATGGGGGCCTTCCAAAAGGGCCTTGCCTCTGTTGGCCAGGCTTTCCTCCGGCGTTTGTGTTTGCTTCTTCTTATCGTCGGCTATAGCGGCATACTTCTGCAACAGGTGGATGGCATCAAAGATCTCGTTCACACTATCGGGTGCCAGGAAGTCGTACTCGATGTGCTGTACCTTTTCGATACGCTTGTCCCGGTCTATATACTTGTAGGCGTTGCGTGCGAGTGCGTACATGTTGTACATAAACCAGTAGGCAGGCATGATCACCAGCTTGTTGTTCGTCACGTCGTTGCTGACCAGGCTGAAGGGCATCGGGATATTCAGCTCGGCCGAATAGTCTCCCTTGGCAATCAGGGTAAAGGTGGCAAACTTACTATTGTGCTTCAGGCTGACGCACAGGCCCGGCCAGAAGCCCCTGCCGGCCACGATCTCTCCATCGGCCGCACGGCTGTTATGGTTGGAGCCAATGGTAGCACCCGCCGCCATATTGCTCTGCCCCATCACGGTAGCCGCACACAGGAAGGAGTTGTTATGGTGCTGCTCGTGCGCCGGGTAGATCAGCGAGTTCAGTACCTCGCAGCACGAGATCGTCGCATTATTTCCCAGGTAGGAGTTGATCAGGCGCGCTCCGTATTTAAGTTGCGAGTTGGAGGCCATAATGAAGCGTACGGCCTTAACGCCATAGAAGATCCGGCAGCCAAAGCCTACGATACCATTCACCAGCTCGCAACCCTCGCCAATCTGTGTAGGCGCTTCCAACGAGGAGTTGATGGTAAGGTTCTTAAGCTTGTTGGCCCCTTTGATATAGGCTTCGTCACCAACCCACACATCCTTGATGATGCTGGTGTTCTTGATCACGCAGCGGTCGCCTACTTTACCATAATAACCGCGCTGCTTGTCGAACTTCTTCTCGGTAAACTCCCGGAACTTATCCATGAGGGCATGGTCGTCGCGGTACTTCGACCAGAGGTAAGCGTCTCCGGGCAGCATGCCGTTGAAGGGAAGGATCTTCCGCCCGCCGTTCTCATTGGCCACTTCCAGCCAGATGCGTACCGCTTCTTCTTCACCTTCCTTGATGATGCCGTTACCGAACTTTGAGTGGTCGGTCGTGTGCAGCTCATGGATGTTGATGATCATCGTCTCGCTGCCGATGATGTAGTGCGACATGTAGTTCACGTTATTGATCACCACGTTGTCGCCAAAGTCGCAGGAGATGATGGTGCTGTTGTACAGTCCCACCGGCATGGTCACATTGTGGTATTCCAGTGCCACCGGCTCCAGCATGCCGATACGCACCAGTCCGAAGAACTTGCAGTTCTTCACCAGTTCCGGGTTGAAGGCGTTGGAGACATAAAGCATGTTCCAGTCGTCCGAGGTATTGTTGTTGCGGACCAGCACCTCTATTTCGTAGGCTGTCAGGTTGCGGTAGGCAATACCATTGCGGCACTGCAGGTTGCGCAGGTGGTATTCATCCTTTCCTTTCGGCAGGTACTGGGCTTCCACAAAGTCATATCCAATAGACCTTATGGGACGTTTCTTCATTTCGTTCATGGGCGTACCGCTTTAAGGGTGTTGTTCAAGGTTATAGGGTTACTCAACGGTTACGGACTTGGCCAGGTTACGCGGCTTGTCCACATCCAGCTCGCGGGCCACGCCGATATAATAAGCCAGCAGCTGCATCGGGATCACGCTCAGCATGGGGGCCACTATTTCATCGGCCTCCGGAACCATGATCACATCATCGGCCAGCGCGATGCTCTGATCGTCGCCTTCGTTGATCACCGCGATCACCTTTCCTTTACGGGCTTTGATCTCCTGCATGTTCGAGATCACCTTTTCGTGGTAGGAGTCCTTAGTGGCAATGAACACCACCGGCAGGGTCTCGTCCACCAGGGCAATGGGTCCGTGCTTCATCTCGGCCGCCGGGTAGCCCTCGGCATGTATATAAGAGATCTCTTTGAGCTTCAGGGCTCCTTCCAGGGCTACGGGGAAGTTGTAGCCACGTCCCAGGTACAGGAAGTCATTGGCGTCTTTGTATTTCTCGGCCAGCACTTTCCACTCTTCGTGCTGCTGCAGCAGGGCGTATACCTTATCGGGCACATTATCCAGCTCACGCAGCAGGTGCAGGTAGCGGTCGTGGTTCAGTACGCCTTTCTGGTAACCGATCTTCAGGGCGATCATGGTCAGCACGGCGAGCTGGGCGGTAAAGGCCTTGGTAGAAGCCACGCCAATCTCCGGGCCGGCATGGGTATAAGCACCGGCGTGCGACACACGGGCAATGGAAGACCCTACCACGTTCACCACACCCAGGATGATAGCTCCTTTTGCCTTTGCGTTTTCTATGGCCACCAGGGTATCGGCCGTCTCGCCGCTTTGCGAAATGGCAATGATCACATCGCCTTTATTGATCACGGGATTGCGGTAGCGGAACTCCGAGGCATACTCCACTTCCACATTGATGCGGCACAACTCCTCGAAGATGTACTCTGCCACCAGTCCGGCGTGCCAGCTCGTACCGCAGGCTACCATGATAATACGGTTGGCGTTCATGATCTCCTCGGCATACTTCTCTATACCGCTCATGGTGATGGTGCCGGCATCGGCATCCAGGCGGCCGCGCAGGCAGTCGTGGATGGTCTTGGGCTGCTCGAAGATCTCCTTGAGCATAAAGTGATCGTAGCCGCCTTTTTCAATAGCTGCCAGTTCCATATCCAGCTTGGTGATATAAGGCGTTACCTTTTCGTTACCCAGGTTCTTTAAGATCAGTTCGTCGGGCTTGATGATGGCGACCTCGTAGTCGTTCACATACACCACTTCCTTCGTATACTCGATGATAGGGGAGGCATCCGAAGCCAGGAAGTGCTCGTTCTTGCCAATACCGATCACCAGGGGACTTCCCTTGCGCGCGGCGATCAGGGTATGGGGATCGTCGTTGTCGATCAACACGATCACGTAGGCGCCAACCACCCTTTTCAGGGCAATGCGCACCGCCTCTTCCAGCGGGCATTCGTTATTCTCCTTGATATATTCTATAAAGTTCAGGAGCACCTCGGTGTCGGTGTCGCTATGAAACACGTATCCTTTACTTATCAGTTCCCGCTTCAGCTGGGCGTAGTTCTCAATGATGCCGTTGTGGATCATGGCCAGCTTGCCGGAGGCGGAGGTATGGGGGTGGGCATTGCGGTCGCTCGGTTCGCCATGGGTGGCCCAGCGGGTATGGCCAATCCCTATATGGGCATGCAGGTCCTTGCCCTGCAGGGTCTCTTCCAGGTCGGCCACTTTGCCTTTCTTTTTATATACTTTCAGTCCGCTATTGAGCAAAGCCACGCCGGCGCTGTCGTATCCGCGGTATTCCAGGCGCTTCAGGCCTTTCAGAATGATAGGGTACGCTTCACGGGGTCCTATATAAGCTACAATTCCGCACATAGTTTCGGGGTATTATTTTTAAATGTGATGCGAAAGTCTCGAAAATAGGGCACAATCCCAAAACCGCTCTAAAAACTCCTTCAGGATGGTTAAAACCCCTTTTCCTTTCGATCGTAAAGTTCCTAAACCCTTGTGACTTAAAGAAGTAGGGTGGGTCTATGTGGGTCTTAAAGGGTCTATGTTTCCGCTTTTTTCCCCTTTTGGGTCTATGTGGGTCTATAAGGGTCTAAGAAGAGAAGCTACAAGCCGCAAGCTGCAAGCAGGGAGAAACGAGTAACCTCCAGCTTCCAACAACTCGAAACTCAAAACTCAAAACTCTAAACTT
>DASWYM010000313.1:0-10166 GCA_036404975.1 Chitinophagaceae bacterium | reverse complement strand
AGCTGACTCCGCATCCGTGGGATGTGCTGCCTGAGACTATTTCAGAAGGCTCTACCGTTAAAGGCCGTGTAGTAAATATCGAAGACTATGGTGCGTTCCTGGAGATCTTGCCAGGGGTGGAAGGTCTGGTGCACGTAAGTGAGATCACCTGGGCCAACACACCGATCAACGCCAAGGAGTTCTTTAAGCTGGGCGACGAGCACGAGGCTAAAGTGGTGACCCTGGATAAGGATAGCCGCAAGATGAGCCTGTCGATCAAGCAGCTCTCTGAAGATCCCTGGTCTGACATTGAAAATAAATTCCCTGAAGGAAGCCGTCACACCGGCGTGGTGAAGAACATCACTCCTTACGGTGTGTTCGTGGAGCTGACTGCCGGTATTGGTGGTATGATCCACATCAGCGACCTGAGCTGGCTGAAGCGTTTCAACCACCCCAGCGAATACACGAAAGTGGCTGAGAACATCGAAGTAGTGATCCTGGGTATCGATAAGGACAACCGTAAGCTGCAACTGGGTCATAAGCAACTGGAAGAAGATCCCTGGAACAGCCTGCAGGATACATTCGCTGTAGGTACGATCCACGAGGGTACTGTTTCCCGTAAAGATGACAAAGGTGCTATTGTACAGCTGCCTTATGGCCTGGAAGGCTTCGCGCCCAACCGTCACCTGGGTAAGGAAGATGGTAAGAGCGTAGGTGCTGACGAGACTGCCGAGTTCATGGTAATCGAGTTCGATCGCAACGAAAAGCGTATCGTAGTTTCTCACAGCCGGATTTGGGAACAAAGCCAGGCCAGCGAAAAAGATGCTGCCCGTAAGGAAGCACGCGCTGAGGCTGACAAGACCAAGAAAGCCGTGAAGAGCCTGCAGAGCAAAGTTGAGAAGCCCACCCTGGGAGACCTTGGTGCCCTGGCCCAGATCAAAGAGCGTTTACAGCAGGAAGAAAAGAGCAACCAGCAAGATCAACAACCATAAGCTGATTGTTTTATATAACGAAGGTCCGCCCACAGGCGGACCTTTTTTGTTTTGAGGTCATTGAGATGGCTGATGTTACTTCAGGGCAAAGGTGACCGTCACATCGTATTTCAGCTTCAGCTTGGTAAAATCGGCATTGGGTGATGCAGTCGCTGCATCCTGCGCCGCTTCCGCCCCCTGGCGCATCATTACATTCGATACCCGCTGGTTATAGTAAGGGATAAAGTATTCCACCGGTTCCTGGATGGTTACGGCTACGCTTACCTGCTCGCCTATGGCTTCGGCCAGGTACTGGGCTTTCTCGCGGGCGGCTTTAACCGCGGCGATCTTTAATTGTTTCCGGAAATCGGCCAGGCGGGAATGGGAGGTACGCTGGATAAAGAAATTGGCAGTAGCTTCATCATCGAGCCCGTCGACGAGGGCATCCAGCTGCCGGCTGCTATTCAGCTTTAGCTGGTAGGAGATGGTGGCAAATAGTTCCTCTTTCTTTTTCTTTTTGCGCAACCAGGGGTTGGCGTTATAGCTGTCGTAGGCTGCAATTGAGATTAAGGTGTCGTGGATCCCGGTTCTTTTGGCGTGAGCCAGGAAATCCTGACGGATCTTTTCAATGCTTACTTTGGTGCCGCCTTTTTTCTCGTATTCTTTCAGTTCCACCTGTACATAGATCTCATCGGGCACTACTTCCAGTTCGGCACTGCCGGTAACGTTGATCGTCTTTGGGTAGGGGTTCGGTGCCATTTGTGCACGGGTGCCCAGGGAAAAGAGAAATAATAAAGCGGCGATAAATGAGTATTTCATGGCATTAATTTTTCTTTGGATGATAGAAAGCGCTGGATTACATAGATCGGGGTGCTTTGATTTTGAGGGTTAACATATCGTAAACACTTAACTTTAAAGTTAGAACAGAGTACACATGAGTTTTTGGAAAAAGATGGCGGAATACCAGTTCGTCCGGAAGATTGTTTATGCAGTGGTAGGTGTGGTGTCGTATCCTGGGCTGGCTATTGTGAATAAGCTGAAGATCCGGGGCACCGAGCATATTGAACACCTTCCGAAGCAAAACGTCCTTTTTGTCAGCAACCACCAGACCTATTTTGCCGATGTCATTACCTTTCTGCACATCTTCTGTGCCGTGAAATGGCGCAAACGCAACCGGTTGGGAGTACCTTATTACCTGCTTAACCCCTTTACCCGGGTATATTATGTAGCGGCCGAAGAGACCATGAAAGCCTCGTGGATCAGCCGCCTGTTTACCCTGGCGGGGGCTATCACCGTGAAACGCACCTGGAAAAAAGACGGCAACGAAGTGCAGCGGGGCCTGGACCCTTCCGATACCCGCAACATACAGCGGGCATTGAATAAATCCTGGGTGATCACCTTCCCGCAGGGCACTACCAAACCCTACGCTCCGGGCCGCAAGGGCACCGCTTACCTGATCAAGCAAATGCAGCCTACCGTGGTGCCCGTGGTGATCCAGGGCTTCTGGAGGGCTTTCAATAAGAAGGGGCTGAAGTTCAAAAAGAAGGGCGTTATCCTTTCAGTGACCTTCAAGCCGCCTATGAAGATTGACTACAACGATCCTCCCGAAGTGATCCTGGCCCAGGTGATGGACGCCATCGAGCAAAGCAAGAAGTACATGATGATGGGGCCCCATCATTGGAAAACGGAGCCGATGCTGAGTTAACCCCGATTAATAGTTTCCTCCCATTCGTATATGCTGCCAAAAAGCTAACGGATTTGGCGCCGGACCCTGATCCCAATCAGGAGACGTGGCATCAGGATTGATTAGATTTATCCTATAAATTGAAATGGTTATGGCAAAACAAACACAAATAGGATTAGACGCAACGCAATCGAAAGAGCTGGCAGAAAAGCTCAATTTATTACTGGCCAATTACCAGATCTTCTACATCAATGCCCGCGGATTTCACTGGAACATTACCGGGGATAAGTTTTTTGAGCTCCACGCCAAGTTTGAAGAACTGTACAACGACCTTCTGGTGAAGGTGGACGAACTGGCGGAGCGCATACTGACGCTGGGTTACACGCCCCTGCATTCCTTTACCGACTACACCAGGGTGGCTACCGTCAAAGAGGCCACCAACATTTCGGACGGTAAAGAGGCGGTGGAGAAGGTGGTGGAAGGTTTCCGGGCGCTGATCAACGTACAGCGCGAAGTGCTGACCACGGCGCAGGAGGCTAATGATGAAGGTACCACAGCCCTGGTGAGCGATTACATCCGCCAGCAGGAAAAGCAGTTGTGGATGTATACAGCCTATCTTAAATAATAAAAATGGCGGATCACTCCGCCATTTTTATTTCTTATGCATCAAGGATGACTCCCTTGACGGATGCTATTATTTTTCGCCTTCCTGCTCTTTGAAGAACCATGCTTTGAGTTCCTGCGCGTCGTCGGGCTTCATCTTGCCCCCCAGGATCAGCCGCACCTGCCTGCGGTGCAGGGCCGATTCGTAAAGGCGCTTGTCTTCCTCGGTTTCCGGCACCAGCTGGGGCACTACCCGCGGCCGGCGATTAGGGTCCAGGGCTACAAAGGTGTAGTAGGCTTCGTTGCTTTTGTATTTGTACTGTTGGGTAAAGTCCTCCCCCGACACTCTCAGGTGTACTTCCATGGAGGTATGAAAGGCACGCGTCACCTTGGCTTCAATATGGACGGTATTTCCCAGTTTGATGGGGTTTTCGAAAGAGATGTTGTCGACCGAAGCCGTCACTACCGGGGCGTTACAGTGACGCTGGGCAGCAATGGCGGCCGCAATATCCATCCAGTACATTAAGCGGCCTCCCATAAGGTTTCCGTATACATTGGTGTCGTTGGGTAATACGATTTCGGTCATGAGCGTATAACTATCACTGGGCTTGCGTACCTGCATATCTTAAATTTGCGCAAAGGTAATACTCTGGCCAATGAATCACGGGACGAACCGTCCCTGACGAAAATCACCGTTCGGAACCTACAGTCTTTCATTCGGGCGCATTACATTTGTCTTAATACCTTTGTCACTCATGATTACAAACAGCTTGCTAGAACCCATGACTTCAGACGTCTCCTTTGATAATACGGAAATAGCCTTTGCACATAAATCCAACAAAGAGCTCAAAGAAGCCCGCTTTCTTTTTAACAGTATGCACTACCCCTTGCTGGTAAAACTGGGGACGAAGCTTACCCCCTGGGCCATTAAAAGTGGCCTGCCGGTAAACGGTATCATACGTAAGACCATCTTTAAGCAGTTTGTGGGTGGGGAGACGATGGAAGAATCGATTCCGGCCATTCAAAAGATGGCCCGCTACAACGTGCAGGTGATCCTGGACTATGGGGTGGAAGGAAAAGAAGGGGAGGAGAACTTTGATCATGCCCGCGACCAGTTTATCAAGGTAATCAACTTTGCCGCTACCCAGCCCAACATTCCCTTTATGAGCGTGAAGGTGACCGGTATAGCCCGCTTCGGGCTGCTGGAAAAGCTCGATGCCCTGATGCACACCGCAGGGGGAAATACCCTGGTGGACTCGTACCACCTGGCCTTAAAACAATTAAGTGCCGCCGAACTGGCCGAATGGCAAAGGGTGTACGACCGCATGAAGGGGATTTGCGAAGCCGCTAAGGCTGCCCGCGTGGGCTTTTTGGTGGACGCCGAAGAAACCTGGATCCAGGAGCCGATTGACGCCCTGATCATGATCATGATGGAAGAGTACAACCGCGAACACCTCGTGATTTATAATACCCTTCAGATGTACCGCCACGACCGCCTGGCTTTTTTGGATATGGCCTTTAAAGAGGCCCAAAAGGGAGGTTATTTCCTGGGGATGAAACTGGTGCGCGGCGCCTACATGGAAAAAGAGCGGGCCCGCGCCGCTGAAATGGGTTATCCTTCTCCCATTCAGCCCGACAAGGAAGCTACCGACCGCGACTATGATGCTGCTACGACCTATTGCCTGGAGCACGTGGAGCGTATCGGAGTAATTGTGGCCTCCCACAACGAGGAAAGCAACCTGCTGGGTACACGCCTGCTGCAGCAAAAAGGCCTGCCGCTGAATCACCCCCATGTCCACTTCAGCCAGCTTTACGGCATGAGCGACAACATTACCTACAACCTTGCCAGGGCGGGATGTAGTGTGAGCAAGTACCTGCCCTTTGGTCCCATCAAAGATGTGGTGCCGTACCTGATGCGACGCGCCGAGGAAAACACTTCCGTGGGCGGACAGACCAACCGGGAGCTGGGCCTGATAGATAAGGAACTGAAGCGCCGTAGTATTTAATCACATATTTTCTACAACGACATAAAAGAACCCCGGGTGTCCGGGGTTCTTTTTAATTTGCGGGCATGCAGCAATACCATAAGCTACTTCAACATATACTGGATTGCGGGGTGGAGAAAAGCGACCGCACCGGTACCGGTACCATCAGCTGTTTTGGTTACCAGATGCGCTTTGACCTGCAGAAGGGCTTTCCGCTGGTGACCACCAAAAAGGTGCATACTAAAAGTATCATCCACGAGTTGCTTTGGTTTCTGAAGGGGGAGACCAATATTGCCTACCTGAAAGACAATGGAGTAAGCATCTGGGACGAGTGGGCCGATGAGCGCGGGGAACTGGGACCTGTGTACGGCAAGCAGTGGCGCCGCTGGCAGGGGGCCAGCGGGAGGGTCATTGACCAGGTAAGCCAGGTGGTGGAGCAGATAAAGACCAATCCCGACAGCCGCCGCCTGATCGTGAGTGCCTGGAACGTGGATGACCTGCCGCAGATGGCCCTGATGCCCTGTCACGCGCTGTTCCAGTTCTACGTGGCCGAAGGCAAGCTAAGCTGCCAGCTCTACCAGCGCTCGGCCGATGTGTTCCTGGGCGTGCCGTTCAATATTGCCTCCTACGCGCTGCTCACCATGATGATTGCCCAGGTGACCGGCCTGCAGCCGGGCGAGTTTATCCACACCTTCGGTGATGTGCACATCTACAGCAACCACCTCGAACAGGTGAAACTACAGTTGAGCCGAGAGCCGCTGCCCTTGCCGACACTAAGGCTGAACCCTGAAGTGGAAGATATCTTCGGCTTCAAATACGAGGACATTATTATAGAGAACTACCAGTCGCACCCGGCTATTAAAGCACCGGTGGCCGTATAAGGCTGTTTAATTACGTATAATGGAAGGTAAGGAAAAGACGATATTAAGCCTGCTGGTGGCCGCCGATGAGAAGAACGTTATTGGCAAGGAAAACAAGCTGCCCTGGCACCTGCCCAACGACCTGAAGTACTTTAAGAACCTCACCTGGGGTATGCCCATCCTGATGGGCCGCAAGACCTTTGAGTCCATTGGCAAGCCCCTGCCCGGCAGGCAAAGCATCGTGATCACGCGCAACCAGGACTGGCAGCACGAAGGGGTGGAAGTGGTGCATTCCGTGGAAGAAGCCATTTCTAAAGCAAAAGACAAGGACATCAAGGAGATCTTTGTCATTGGTGGCGCGGAGATCTTTACTACCTCGCTGCACAGGGCCGACCGCGTTTACCTGACCCGGATCCATCACTCCTTTGAAGGGGACGTATACTTCCCGGAGCTTCCGGAAAAGGAGTGGAAGCTCGTAAAAAGCCACCGGAGTCCTAAAGACGATAAGAACCTCTACGACCACACGTTCCAGGTGTGGGAAAGAAAATAAAGCCCCAACTCCTGTTGCCTTACATTTGAGCCGTGTATAGCCATCTGCAGTTAGCCCGTAAATACGCCCACTATTACCTTCATGCCGCCAACAGCAAAGGGCATGGCATGCACTCGCCCTTTGTCTTCGATTTCATCGGCCACGTATTAAACAACAAAAGCGGCTACCAGCCGCCACAGGCTATAGAGGACCTGCGCCGGGAACTGCTCCGCGATAAGACTGCACTGGAGATCCGGGACCTGGGAGCGGGCTCGCGCATCGGTGCTTCCAAACGGCGCACGGTGCAGGAAGTGGCGTCTACCGCGGTAAAGCCCCGCAAGTTCGGGCACTTCTTTTACCGGCTGGTGAGCCACTACCAGCCCAGGGTGATCGTGGAACTGGGCACTTCGCTGGGCATTACCACCGCTTACCTGGCCACCGCCAACCCTGCAGCCCGGGTGATCACTATAGAAGGCAGCGAAGCCGTATATGGAAAAGCCACTGATAACCTCCGGCGATTAGGACTACAGAATATAGAGACTCTGAATGGGAACTTTGATACGGTGCTCCCCGCCGTGCTGGACTCGGTAGAGGTGGTCGACCTTTCCTATATTGATGGTAATCATCGCTATGCGCCCACTATGGCGTACTTCCGCCAGCTGTTGCCAAAGACCCATAACCACTCTGCGCTTATTTTTGACGACATACACTGGAGCCATGAAATGGAAGAAGCCTGGAGTGCCGTAAAAGCGCATCCGGACGTTTACTGCACCGTGGATTTGTTCTTCCTGGGGATCGTTTTCTTTCGAAAAGAATTTAAAGAGAAACAACACTTTTCTATAAGATTTTAATCACCTTCGCTATCTGAAAAAATCTATCTTCCCAGAATAAATATTACCTTATGATTGTTGGTGTCTTGAAGGAACCACAAGAAGAAACAAGAGTCTCACTAATCCCGGAATCTGTAGCACAACTGACCAAGAAGGGCATTACCGTCCTGGTGGAACAGGGCGCCGGCGCCAGCGCCTTTGCTGCTGATGCCGATTATGAAAGGGCCGGTGCAGCAATCGCTACGACGCAGGAGGTCATAGCAAAGGCCGATATTATCCTGGCCATCCATCGCCCCGACAGCAGCTATCAAATCCCTTCTTCCAAAATACTGATTGGTGCTTACCAGCCTTTGTACAATGCCGATGCGGTAAGACAGTGGATGCAGAACGGGCTGACCATATTCAGTCTCGACATGCTGCCACGCACCACGCGTGCGCAAAGCATGGATATCCTGAGTTCGCAGGCCAACATAGCCGGCTATAAGGCCGTACTGCTGGCTGCCAATACCTACTCGCGCTACCTGCCCATGTTCATGACGGCTGCGGGCAGTATTGCCCCCGCCAAAGTGCTGATCCTGGGTGCAGGGGTGGCCGGACTGCAGGCCATTGCCACCGCCCGCCGTCTTGGTGCCGTAGTGGAAGTGTTCGATACCCGCCCAGCAGTGAAAGAAGAGGTAATGAGTCTTGGGGCCAAGTTCGTGGAAGTGGAAGGGGCTGCCGATGCCAGTAAGGCCGGTGGTTATGCCGTGGAGCAGACCGAAGAATACAAACAAAAGCAGAAGCAGCGTATCGCCGATAGTATTGCCAAGGCTGATATCGTGATCACTACTGCCCAGATACCTGGTAAAAGGGCACCGATCCTTATTACGGAAGAAATGATCGCTGCTATGCGCAATGGCTCGGTGATCATTGACCTGGCAGCCGCTACCGGGGGAAATACGCCCTTTACCCGCAACGGCGCAACGGTAAACCATAATGGAGTTACCATTGTGGGTAACAGCAACCTGCAGGCGACTATGCCTTCCGACGCCAGCAAGCTTTATGGCAAGAACGTCCTGAACTTCCTGGCCCTGGTTACCACCAAAGACGGAGGCGTAAACCTGAACTGGGAAGACGACCTGGTGAAGGGCAGCTGTATTACGCACAACGGCGCCATTGTTCACGACCGAGTAAAAGAATTTGTTTCCTAAACCGCATTAAGCTTATTTATGGATAGTATAGTAACCTGGCTATCGCTGCATCAGCAGACACTGTATATAGTGATACTCATGATCTTCGTGGGGATCGAAGTTATCGGGCGGGTGCCCAGTGTGTTGCACACCCCTCTTATGAGTGGGGCCAACGCCATCCACGGGGTAGTGATCATTGGTGCCATCATTATCATGGGACGCGCCGAGACCGATAATTACCTCGCCCTCATCTTAGGATTCCTCGCGGTGGTGGTGGGCACGCTGAACGTAGTAGGCGGCTTTGTGGTCACCGACCGGATGCTGGAAATGTTCAAGTCAAAAAAGAAGAAATAACGCCCTATGGAAATTCTGATTCCTATCTATCTTATTGCCTCGGTTACCTTTATCATAGGCCTGAAAATGCTGTCGCACCCGGAGAGTGCCCGCAAGGGAAACCTCATAGCGGCGGCGGGTATGGGACTGGCCATCCTTGGAACCATCTTCGCCTACGAAGACCCCGGCACCGGCGAGCGGCTGCACAACTACGGCTGGATCTTTGGTGGCCTGGCTATTGGCGGTGTTATCGGCACCATGGCAGCCCGCAAGGTAAAGATGACCGCCATGCCCGAAATGGTGAGTATGTTCAACGGGATGGGTGGTGCCTGTGCGGCCCTCATCTCGGTTGTGGAGTTCCATCATTTCGCCTCCAGCAATTTTAACTTTGAGATCTTCGAAGCCTTCCAAGGGGAAAATGGCGTCGAGGAGGGCTTATTCGAGTTGCCTGTTCCTGTTGGTACCCTCATAACCATCTTCCTCGGCCTGATCATTGGCTCCATTTCTTTTGCTGGTAGTATGATCGCATGGGGGAAACTGAACGGAAGCATCAAAGACCGCTCCTTTAAAGGACAGCACCTAGTGAATATGGGGGTGCTGGCTGCCATTATTATATCATCGATAATCCTGTTGGCGAACATCAGTTCTTCCTTTGTCATTCCAGCAGAGTTTATTGTGAACGAAGGTGACCGAATAACCCTTAGGGGCCTGAACCTGCAGCTAACGGCCTCTATTTACGTAATCTTCTATATTATCCTGCTGCTCTCGCTGATCTACGGCGTGCTCTTCGTACTGCCTATCGGGGGGGCCGATATGCCGGTGGTGATCTCGCTTTTAAACTCCTTTACGGGTGTCGCCGCTGCTTGCGGGGGTTTTCTCTACGATAACAAGGTTATGCTCACCGGGGGTATCCTCGTGGGAGCAGCCGGTACGCTGCTCACCATCCTGATGTGCCGGGCGATGAACCGCTCGCTGAAGAACGTACTCATTGGTTCCTTTGGTGGCGGGGCTGCAGCCGGTGTGGCTGGCACAAGGGAACAGGGCCATCATAAGGAAGTGAGCCTCAGTGATGCGGCCGTGTTGCTGGCTTACTCCAACAAGGTCATGATCGTTCCTGGCTACGGACTGGCCGTAGCCCAGGCCCAGCATGCCTGCCACGAATTGGAAAAGATGCTCCAGGAGAAGGGTGTGGACGTCCGGTACGCCATCCACCCGGTGGCCGG
>DASWYM010000312.1:0-4295 GCA_036404975.1 Chitinophagaceae bacterium | reverse complement strand
TTGCCTCGAATGAAAAGCTGTGGGATGCCGCCCGCAAAGGCAAGTTCCGCGAGGACCTTTACCACCGCTTCAACGAGTTTAGCATCGACGTGCCGCCGCTGCGCCAGCGTCCCGATGATATCATGCTTTTTGCCAACCACTTCCTCGAGCAGACCAATGCCGAGCTGGGCAAGAACCTCCGGCGCTTCAGCCCCGAGGTGGAACAGATCTTCCGCAATTACGTTTGGTACGGTAACCTGCGTGAGCTCAAAAATGTGATCAAGCGCGCGACCCTTCTGAGCGATGGCGAACAGGTGGAAGCCTCCTCGCTGCCTTTCGAGATCTCGCACTACAATAAACTGCAGTTTGACCGTCCGGAGCCCCAGCCGGCCCCCATGCATGCCGCCGCTATCCCGGTGGAAGCCGTAGGCGACAACTCGCGCAACCTGTCGGAGACGACGCTGAAAGGCGCCAGTATCGATGCGGAGTACGAGATGATTCTGAAGGCCTTGAAGAAAGTGAACTTCAACAAAAGCAAGGCGGCCAAGCTGCTCAACATCGACCGGAAGACCTTGTACAACAAAATGAAACAATACCAGGAGTTCAATAACCAGTGAGCATGATCAACCCGTATATTGCCCCCGTGAACGGCTATATGCAGGGGGCAAGACCTGAACTGAAAACGAACTCAGATGTACTTTGTGTAGGGGGCCTGGTAGACCTGAACAGGGTCATACGGCAAACCCTCGAGGACCAGAAGCAAAAGGTGACCCAGCTGCAAACCATCATCCGCTGTGATGTGTTGCCGCTGGTGCAGGGTCCTGCACAAGTCTTCCTGCTGCTCTTCGGAAAAATGGTGACCCTGATCCTGGATCATCCGCCCCGGAACAGCAAACTGTTCATTTACCTGAAGTGCGATAAGAAAGCCCCTGATGTCCTAGACCTTTCACTGCCGGAAGGGTTTATGCGCCACGAGCTTTGTTTTTATACAAACAGTAACATTACTCCTGAATGGGAAGAAGCGAATAGTGATACCTTAGCCCGCTGTCAGCAACTGGCCCATGATAGCGGGGTTGCGATAAGCTGGCAAACTGCACCAGGTGCAGGAAGTTTGTTTACGCTATCCCTTCCAGGAAAAAATAACTAAAATGCCGTCGTCCAAGCCTGCTATTCGAATATTGATTATTGATGATGATGAGGATGACTTCTTTATAACTTCCGAATACCTGCGGCAGATAGAGGAGTATAAGCTTTCCATTGATTGGGCCTACAAGTTCAACGATGCCGTAGAGCACGTCAGGAACCGTAATTATGACATCTATTTTGTGGATTACCGCCTCGGTGCCAAAACGGGCCTGGACTTCCTGAAGGAAGCCATCCGCCTGGGCTGCGAGGAGCCCATCGTGCTGCTTACCGGTAAGGGCAATAAGGAGGTGGACATTGAAGCCATGCAGATCGGGGCGACCGACTACCTGGTAAAGACTGACCTGAACGGTGATAAACTTGAGCGCTGTATCCGTTACGCCCTGGAGCGCACCTCGTACCTGAAAGCCCTACGCGCCAACGAGCGCAAGTACCGCAGCATCTTCGAGCTGTCGAAAGACGCAGTATTTATAGCCGATAAAGCCCTCAACTTCAAGGACGTTAACGCCGCGACCTCGGAGCTGCTGGGTTATGAGCCCAACGAGCTGAACGAGCTGAGCGTGTATGACCTGATGACCGATGAAGTGGCCAAAAAGCTCCTGCAAAAACTTCTCTACGAAGAAGGCGAGGTGAATGACCTGGAACTGGAATTGCAGACCAAGTTGGGCGATAAAAAGATCTGTATTTTCTCCCTCACCTCCCCGCTGGATGCTACCGGGCATATCTACTACCAGGGCCTGATGCACGACATCACCAACCTTCGGAAAGCCGAGAAGGCCAACCTGATGGTGGAGAAGCTGGGTGCCACGGGCCGCCTGGTGCGCACCCTGGCCCACGAAGTACGCAACCCACTCAACAATATCAATATGTCGGTGGAACAATTGGTGGGCGAGGCCCAGAACGATGACGCTTCCTTATTCCTGGACATTATCCAGCGAAACAGCAAGCGTATCGGCGACCTCATTACCGAACTGCTGGACACCAGCCGCCCCACCGATCTCGTATTTGAGCGTTTGACCCTGCAGTCGATCATGGACGACGGTATTGCCGAGGCCCTTGACCGCATCACCCTTCAGCGCATCAACATGCAGATCCGCTACTGCAACGAGCCCTGCTATATTATGGCCAACCGCGAGAAGCTGAAGATTGCCTTCCTCAACATCATCATCAACGCCGTTGAGGCCATGGAAGTGGGCAAAGGCGAACTGGATATCGACATCAATACGTTTGAAGGCGTACATACCATAGTGGTGAAGGACAACGGCTGCGGTATCCCCGAAGAGCACATCTCGCGCCTCTTTGAGCCTTACTTTACTTCCAAGCGTAATGGCATGGGACTGGGGCTGGCTGCTACGCTGAATATCCTGCAGTCGCACAAAGCCCAGATCGATGTGACCTCGGTGGTAAAGGCCGGAACGACCTTTACCATCTCTTTTCCAGGGGCCTGATAAAGTAAAAAGTGAAAAAGAAAGAGGATGTACTTACATCCTCACTGTTTTGCTGGAAGCATAATAGACCAGCCCGCCAATAGGAGGGATGGCTATAACCAGGATGATCCAGAATACCCGGCTTTGCGAACGCGTGGTTTGATGGCGAAACACATCGATAATGCTCCAGATCCAGTGGATCCCTCCGAGCACGGCAGCTCCCATCAACACAGCATCACCGGAGCGGTATGAATAGAATTTAAGGCCTACTCCTACAAACAATAAAACCAGGCTCACCAGCCCTAAAATGAAATTCGGATGCGTTGTTTGTTTCATATTGTTCTTTTTATCCTTTATCCCTACCTATACGTCTTCTTCCTTTCACACACCCCAATAGGATAAAATTCTATGCCATTTAGCCCCTTCTGACGGGGCTAAATGCCGCAGCGGCCGTTTAGCGGGTCCTGCCGGAAGACCTTTCTTCGGGCCTTAAAGAGGCTCCTGGAAGCCAGTATGGAATGGAGAACCACCTGCAACTTCAGGCTTGGAAAGCTATGGCTATACCTAGGTGTCCAGGTACGACTCGGGGATTTCTTTTGCTTCGCTTTTAATGATAAAGACAGCGGTTTCCTTCGGCCGGATGCCTTCACCGGCCTGGATGGCGTACATTTTGGTAAACTCCGCCCCAAAATACAGGATCAGCGCACTGTAGTACACCCAGATCAGGAGAATGACAATAGAGGCGGCCGTACCGTAGGTGACACCCAGGTTGGCGCGGCCGAGGTAATAGCCGATGAGGATCTTTCCCAGCAGGAATAGCGCAGCAGTCAGCACGGCTCCAATAAGGGCGTCGCGCCACGATATGGTGGCGTCGGGCAGCAGCTTAAAGATGGCGGCAAACAGGCCGGTGATGGTTATTACCAGGATCACCATATTAAGGGAGGCGAACAGGTCAATATCGGAATTAGGAAAAATGCGCGTCAGTCGCAGGCTGATGGCGTTGAGTACCGCGTTGATCACCAGCGACACCAGCAGCAGGAACCCCATGCCGATCACAATGGAAAACGACAGCAACCGGTTCATCAGGAACTTGAGCCAGCTTTTCTTAGGCTTGGCCTTTACCGACCAGATGTAATTGATGGAATCCTGCATCTCGGTAAATACCCCCGTGGCCCCGATCAGCAGGATGATTCCCCCGATGATGGCACCCGCAGTGGAGGCTTCCGTTTGCTGAATGTTGTTGATGATGTCCTGTATCTGCTTGGCGGCTTCCGGCCCCAGCAGCCCGTTCAACTGGAAATAAATGCTTCCTTCTGCGGCATCTTCGCCATAGAACAGACCCGCCAGCGAGATGACGATAATAAGCAGGGGCCCAAGGGCAAACACCGTGTAATAGCTTAAGGCCGCCGCCAGCTTAAAGGCATTGTCGTCGATAAAGCCGTTGCTGGCACTTTTAAACAGATTATAAACCTTCCTGATTCTCATTGGTTACTCCTTCCTGTAATAGCTGTTTGGAAACTGTGTGCCACCTTTCGCTAACAAATCCCTGTTTTTCAATTCCCTGTGGAATTTACTACACAGAAACCATATTTACCTTCATTACTTCTACAAAAGGGAGCGAAAAACGGCGGGGCGCACCGCCTTAAAAACATTGGCAGCATTTTTTCAATATATAAATCACGATAGTTCTTCCATAATGCGAAACTTGCTTTATATCATCGCGGTCATCCTGATTATTGGTTGGTT
>DASWYM010000311.1:0-5344 GCA_036404975.1 Chitinophagaceae bacterium | reverse complement strand
CTTGCGCTCAATGGTGTCCTGTGCCTTTTTGTACTTCAGGCCGGCAGAGCCATAGTCAGGCGCGGTGTAGCCGGTCGTATCCATCTTGTAGTTGTCGGCAGCAGCAATGATCTGCTCCTGGCCTTTGGGCACCACGCTCAGCACCACGGCACCTTGGCCTTTGATGTAGGTGTTGTAAGCCCGCATTACGTCTTCCTTCGTTACCGAGGTATACATCTTCAGCAAGTCGCCGATCTTGTTCGGCGTACCGGCAAAAGTTTCAAAAGCTGCCAGCTGCGATACCTTGCCCGATACGCTCTGCAAGCCATTGATGGTCGACGACTCGATGCCGCCTTTGAACTTGGCTACGTCCTCGTCGGTTACGCCACGCTTTTCGAATGTATCCAATGCAGCGCGGAACAGCTTTTCCATATCACCCAGGGTTTTGCCCGGCATGGGGATGATCTGGAAGAAGAATTCACCCGACAATTCGCTCAGCATGCTGAAAGCCGAAGCCTGCAGGGCCAGCTGCTTTTTGGTCAGCTGCTGGTAAAGAATGGAGTTGTTCCCCTGTCCCAGCACCTGGGCCAGGCAGGCCAACGCCGCCATGTCCTTGTGGTAATTGGGAACGGTCGGATAGACCGCCGCCAGCAGGGGCAGGCGCGCATAGTTGTCGGTGTACGACACGTAGCGGTTCTGATCCAGCTTTACGGTCATGGGCTGCATGTTCTTTACCTCGGGGCCACGGGGAATGGAACCAAAGTACTTCTCGGCCAGCTTTACCACTTCGGCAGGCTTAACATCGCCACCTACTGTGAGCACGGCGTTGTTCGGTCCGTACCAGCGCAGGAAGAAGTTCTTCAGGTCGTTTACGTCGCTGCGGTCCAGGTCTTCGAGGTAGCCAATGGTCAGCCAGCTATAAGGATGACCGTAAGGATACAGCCCGGTGCTGATCTTCTCGAACACCAGCCCGTAGGGCACGTTGTCCACGCGCTGGCCACGCTCGTTCTTTACCGTAGCTCGCTGGATCTCGAACTTCTGCTGCGTCACGGCATCCAGCAAAAAGCCCATGCGGTCGGCTTCCAGCCACAGCATCTTCTCCAGCTGGTTGGCCGGAACGGTCTGGAAATAGTTGGTGCGGTCGCGGTTGGTCGAACCGTTCAGGGTACCACCCGCTTCGGTTACGATCTTAAAGTGCTGCTCGTCGGCCACGTTGTCGCTTCCCTGGAACATCATGTGCTCGAAGAAGTGGGCAAAGCCCGACTTACCGATCTCTTCCCTTGCCGAACCTACGTGGTAGGTCACATCCACGTGCACTACGGGGTCGCTGTGGTCTTCGTGCACGATCAGCGTCAACCCGTTGGGCAGTTCATATTTCTCATAAGGGATCACCAGCTCTGATCCTTTCTTGGTGACTTTCTCTACCAGCTTGGCCTGTGCCAGCACCGCGTTGGTGAACAGCACCAGGGCCCCGGCAAGCACCAGGATTCGTTGTTTCATACTTAAATGGAATTTTGTTATGATAGGACGACAAATTACGGCAAAGGGATGGTTACCGCAACGCCATTGGTCCCTTATTTCTCACCATTCATCCACAGCAAAAGGGACCTTAAGGGCTGATTATCAGTAACTAGGAGGGTGGTGGGTGGTAGAGGATTCCGCTGTCCAGGGTAGGGGAGTGGGCAGGAGAGAAAGGTTCGCCTCTCCGCTCCGGCGCTTTTTTAGCCACTGGTATTATAAAATTTACGCTCTATAGAGTATCTTGGCCCCCTGACTGAAGCGACAATCTTATTCTATGAAAAGAGCAACCATTCTATCCTGCTTGTGCATTCTTGCCATTTGGGCTTCCGCCCAGGGTCCCGTGGCTCTCACGGTAGGCGTCAACAGGGCCTCGGTAAGTCCCAACTTTTTAAGCTACCCCGATACGGCCCTCAACACCGGCGGGGCCAAAGCCGGCTTTACCTTTGGCTTTGTGGCCAACATACCCATCGAAAATGGCCTGCACTTTCACACCGGCGTGCTGTACAGCAATAAGGGTTCCGACTGGACCCAGGTGTTTGATACCCTCCACCTGGCGGAAAGCAAGAAAGAGCAACTGCTCTCTACCAACACGGTCGTAAACGTGAATTATATCGAGATTCCCCTGAACCTGATGTACAAGTCGCCCGCCCGGGGAAAGACCCGCTTTATCATGGGCGCCGGCCCCCAGCTCTCCATGCTCTACACCGGTAACTCCCGCACCAACACCATGTATGTGTCGCAGGAAACCACCGATACAGAGGTGGAGTACCGCTACGTGCAGCAGTCCGTGGAGGACCTGCCCATCGGTCACCTTCCCGGCCGCTACCGGATCGTTCATGTTACCGCCAACACCTTTGCCGGCTTTGAGTTCGGACGAGTGTTCTTCACGGCCAACTACAGCGTCGGCCTCAACGCTTTCTACCAGGAAGAGGACCGCTACTACCGCCACCAGTCCGTCGGTGCCCGCATGGGTATCTACATGGGGAAGCGTACCGCTGCGACAAGAAAGTAGGCGTGAATAGTATTATTTGCCGTACTGCTAGTTAAATTAGCACCCTATGCTCTACCTGGTTCCCTACTTTGCAGGACTGTTCATCATGCTGGCTAGCCGGTTGTGGATACAGCATCGCCATAAGCAATACTACCTATATATCATCTACATGACGCTGGTACTCACGGGCGCTTATGGATTCTCCAGGTCCCTGCTGGCTGACCAGGGATTCGTCTACATTTTTATCCTCACCATAGGCATGGCGCTGTTCGCAGCTTATATCACCAGGACGTCACTCGTGGAGGAGCCCACTGAAGCAAAGTAATCGTGTGTTCCACTCTATACCGTTCCTATTGTAGTAAACAGCTATGGACCATAAATTATGGACCATCTGCCTCTCCCCACTTTAACAATCATCTCTAAACTCCAAACTCTCAACTCAAAACTCTTTTTCTACCTTAGGCGCAAAATTTCAACTACCATGGATAACTATACCCGTAACACCCACGAGATCGACTACCGCATACATGGCGAGGAAATGCAGTGCGTGGAAGTGGAGCTGGACCCTAATGAGACCGCCATTGCCGAAGCGGGCTCCTTTATGATGATGGATGAAGGCATCCAGATGCAAACCATCTTTGGCGACGGCACCGGCCAGGAGAAGGGCTTCCTGGGCAAGCTGTGGAGCGCGGGCAAGCGCGTGCTCACCGGCGAAAGCCTCTTTATGACCGCCTTCACCAACATGGCACCCCAGGGCAAAAAGCGTGTCACCTTCGCCTCTCCCTATCCCGGCAAGATCATCCCCTTCGACCTGTCGGAACTGGGAGGCAAGATGATCTGCCAGAAAGATTCCTTCCTCTGCGCGGCTAAGGGCGTCGCCGTGGGCATCGAGTTCCAGCGCAAG
The DNA here is from genome assembly GCA_036404975.1 of Chitinophagaceae bacterium. GTDB lineage: Bacteria > Bacteroidota > Bacteroidia > Chitinophagales > Chitinophagaceae > Flavisolibacter. The sequence continues at coordinate 1,949 of DASWYM010000311.1, read as the reverse complement.
CTGGGCACCGGCCTGTTCGGTGGCGAGGGCTTTATCATGCAAAAGCTGGAGGGCGACGGCATGGCCTTCGTGCACGCCGGCGGCCACATCATCGAAAAAGAACTCCATCCGGGTGAGCTGCTCAAGGTAGACACCGGCTGTATCGTAGCCTTTACTCCCAATGTCGACTACGACATCCAGTTCGTGGGCGGCATCAAGAACACCATCTTTGGCGGCGAGGGCCTGTTCTTCGCTACCCTGCGGGGTCCCGGCATGGTATGGATCCAGTCGCTGCCCATCAGCCGCCTGGCGGGCCGCATCCTGCAATACGGCACCACCAACCGCAAAGAAGAAGGCGGTATGCTGGGCGGCATCGGCAACGTGCTGGATGGGGATGGATGGTAGGGAGAGCTGCTAGCTTTTAGCAGTCAGCTGTTAGCTTTGATTTGTCTGGATCATCAATAGGGTTAACGCATTATCAAAGGAGCTTCGGCTCCTTTTTTCGTGCCACCACGGAGCGCTTTCCTTAAGGGCAGAGGTATAGATGACCAGTATCCGACCAGTATCAAACCAGTATCTGACCAGTATATAACCAGTATCTATATAGATACTGATGGAATACTGGTTGGATACCGGTCAGACAGGGAGTAAAGAGGGGTGGCCGGTGAATAGGCGGGGACAAAAAACTGCTTTGGCCCTATGTAAAAGGAAAATGACCCGGCGGGGTCAACTGTTTCCTATAAGGACATGGTGGGGAAAGAACACCTCTGTCTAACATGTTCCACTTATGGGTGTAGCGGCTTAAAAAGAGGATGACCACGCGCTACCCGTAGCTAGTAGCCGGGCACTTAAACAGCCTTCAGGCACTGCTCGCTTTCGAGCTTTTGCTGGGTCTGCTGCACGGCCAGGGCCACTTCTTCGGCCAGTACCTGCATTCCCATCTCGTCAATCTCCTCCTGGTTGAGGTCTAACCCCTTGATATTGATCATAAAAGAAGTCGTTTGGGCGTTGGAAAACACGGAGATCATGGTTTCATGGGTTTCTCCATTTATCTGCATCGCGGAACAAAATAGTCGAACCATAAGGTGAAGAATGAGCTTTACTTACTCAAAATCTTATGCCAAAGACCCGGGGTTCTTGCTTCCGTGTGCATAACTAAAGGAGCGGAACATTGGCAAGCCCTTAACGGGCACCCCGGAAGGAGTCTTGAAAAACTGGGGCAGGAACCTTATATTTGTTTTGCTTGCTGAACTGATCCCGGAACGTAATTCAATTTACTTTATAATTCAGCCCGGTTTCAACCCGGGTTTTTTTGTCATCTACAACCTTTGTGTATGTGTGGAATATTAGGCATTTTCGATTTGAAGAAGCCGGCCGAAGATCTCAGGCCGCAAGCCCTGCAGATGTCGCGCCGCCAGCGCCACCGCGGACCCGACTGGTCGGGCATCTTTGTGACCCCCAACTCCATCCTGGTGCATGAGCGCCTGGCGATCGTGGACCCCACCTCCGGCAAGCAGCCCCTGTTCTCCTCCGACGGTGTGCTGGCCCTGGCCGTCAACGGAGAGATCTATAATCACCGCGAGCTGCGCAAGAACCTCAGCGAGCCCTACGAGTTTTTAACCCACTCCGACTGCGAGATCATCCTGGCCCTCTACCGCCAGAAGGGGCTGAATTTCTTCGACGACCTGAACGGCATCTTTGCCTTTGCGCTTTACGATCAGACCGACGACTCCTACCTGATTGCCCGTGACCATATGGGCATCATTCCCCTGTACATGGGCTGGGACGAGTTCGGCGACTTCTACGTGGCGTCCGAGCTGAAGACCCTGGTGGGTGTGTGCAAGAAGATCCAGGAGTTCCCTCCCGGCCACTACCTCAGCAGTAAGGACGGCGAGCCCCGCCGCTGGTACACCCGTGAGTGGACCGAATACGATAATGTAAAAGACAACGCTACCGATATTACTGCCCTG
>DASWYM010000310.1:0-4059 GCA_036404975.1 Chitinophagaceae bacterium | reverse complement strand
CGTCGTCGCAGAAGATGTAATTGATGGTGTCGGCCTCCTTGTCCTCCCGCTTAAAAAGTTCCAGGATAAAGGCCTTCAGGCGGGTACGGTGCTTCAGGGTAAAGCCCCCGGTAAGGAAATGGAAGTGTATTGCGTCGGTATTTGCTGCCATATTTCAAAAATCGTAAACCGGATGGTTATGATTGCTATAGTTTTGAGGTTTCTATGAAGGAATTAAGATTATCGCAGGTAAAGCAGGGAGAAAGGAAACGGATCAAGGCATTTCATAGCCCCGAACTGGAACTGAAGCTCATGGAGATGGGCTGCATCCCCGGCGAGGAAGTGGTGGTGGAACAGATAGCCCCCCTCGGCGACCCGATATCCATCAGGGTGGCCGGCTATTCGCTTAGCCTGAGGTTGAACGAGGCCAACCAGATTATAGTCGAGTAGTTGGGAGTCGGGAGTCGGGAGGAGATAGTGCAGTCAGGATAGAGGGGCATAACTACAAAGGGTAACAATAGTTTACTTTCAGGAGTCAAGTGTACCGGGTGAGATTGGTACAAATGTTTGATATACAACTAACCATATGAAGATTGGTCTATACTTCGGGTCGTTTAATCCTATCCATATCGGGCACCTCATCATTGCTAACCATGTTCTGAACGAAACCGGTATCCAGCGCGTGTGGTTCGTCGTATCGCCCCACAATCCCTTCAAGCATTCCGCTACCCTGCTCAACGAGTATGACCGCCTTTTCCTGGTGCAAAAAGCCGTGGAAGGCGACGACCGCCTGCTGGCCTCCAACATCGAGTTCTCGCTTCCTAAGCCCTCCTACACAGTGCAAACCCTGGCTTACCTGGCGGAGAAATACCCCAGCTACGAGTTCCAGGTCATCATGGGCTCCGACTCGTTCCAGAACCTGGCCAAGTGGAAGAACCCCGAAGTGATCATTAAGAACTACCCCATCCTCGTCTACCGCCGCCCCGGCTTCGAGGTGGACAACCACCTGGGCGCCAAAGTGACCTTCCTCGAGGCGCCCCTGCTCGAGATCTCCGCCACCCACATCCGCGAGCTGGTGCAGGGCGGCAAATCCATCCGCTACCTCGTGCCCGACGTGGTGGAAAAGGAGATCATCGCCTCCGGCTTCTACCGCAAGCTGCTCAACAAGCCCCCCTCCCATTAAAAGAAGCTCCAAGCCACAAGCTGCAAGCTGCAAGCAGGGAATGCGGCAGCCGGCGGATAATGTTTGAACCACTAAGGCACGAAGACACTAGGTTGTGCAAAGGATCTTCAATGCCGCCGGCTCTTAGCACCGGCCATTGAATCAAGAGAACCCGGTGGCTTACGGGTTCGTGTTCCTGCCATTTACAATTCTGGTTGATTCTATCACCTGGTCCCATCCCGAAAGGGAATAAAAGAATAAGAGAAAACATCCCCCGGTAGGGGGTACCCGTTTGTAGAAAAGTTGGAAAGAGAAGGATCTTTCCCCCGAAGGGGGTACCTGTAAAGCATTGGGGTCTTGCCTACAGGGAAACGATAGATTTGTTCAGGAAGGCAAGCGTCCTATTATTTACAGGTAGCACCCGTCCGAACGCTGGCCTGGCCGCATGAGCAGGGATGCCGTTCATCCGGGCGGGCCTACAGCGCATAGTTCCTTCTATGGATCATGTTTTCTACAAACAGGTAGCCGCTACGCGGCATAGAGCCCACCAAGCCCGGTACCCACTCTACTCACGTTATGGAATATGCGGAGTGGAGAAAAGAATAGAGGGACGAGCTCTAACCCTGCTTCGTGTAATTCGTCCTAATTCGTGTTCTTCTTTTAGTTCTTATAATAGGTATCCCAGCAGCAAACACCCCAGCACGATAAACGGCGAGGCCACCCGTGTAAAATACAGGAGTAGAAACGTGGTAGTGATTACGCCTATGTTGATCAGCGAGATCCACTTTACTTCCACCAGCGAAATGTCCTTCATGATGTAAAACGTAGCGGCGATCATGATGCCCACCACCGCGGCATTGATGCCCTCGAGCGAGCGGTAGATGGCGGCATACTTCTTCAGGTAAGTCCAGATGGGGAAGAAAAAGAGCACCAGCAGGGCGCTCGGAAGAAAGATGGCGATGCTGCCGATGAGGGCGCCAATCACCTGCATCGTCGGGCCCATATCCCTCAATGCCATACCGCCTACGAAGGAGGCGTACGAAAACACCGGCCCCGGCATGGCGCGCACCATACCCATGCCCGTGGTCATGGCGTCCTTGTCGATCTGGATGACGTTGGGATTCTTCTGGCGCACCACCTCGGGACGCACCGAGAACTGCTCGTACATCATCGGCATCAGCACGTTGCCGCCACCGAATACCAGCGACCCCATGCGGTAGGTGTTCTCGAACAGGTTGATCGGCTTGCGGTTGGGCCAGTCGTTCTTGCGCGCCGTTTCGCTCACCACCCCCGCGGCCAGGAAGATGAAGGCAAAGAGCCAGATGTTGTACCACTTCACCTTGCGCGGTTTCTGCTCGGTCTGCGGGATACGCTTGTGCGATATGTTGGTGATGGCCCCGCCCAGGATGATCAGTGCCGGGAAGATCCACGGCGAGCGGAACAGCAGGTAGGTGGCCACCGTGCAGAATAGCATAATGATCCACGTTATAAGGTTGTGGACCGACACGCGAAAGGATACCAGTGCCGCATAGGCGAGAAACCCCACGGCCATCGACGGGATGAACTTGAAGATATCGGTGTGCAGGCTTTTTTCGTCTATATAAGGCAGTAAGAACGAGAAGGCGCCCATCAGGATGGAGGCCGGGGCGATCCACACCAGCAGCGTCACGATGGCCAGCGGCACCCCGCCCCTCTTGTAGCCGATCAGCGTCACGGTCTGCGTGCTCGAGGCGCCCGGCAGCAGGTTGCAAAAGCCGTTGTACTCCAGCAGCTCCTCCTTGGTCACGTAGTGGCGCTTCTCGGTAAAGAGCTTCATCATCATGGCGATGTGCGCCTGGGGTCCCCCGTAGGCCGTCAGGCTGTAGAGGAACACCTGTTTCAAGAACGGTATGTGGCGCAGCATCATAAAGCAATAAATTTATACAATCCCCGCCACCCCGCACCTGATTCTAATGGCTTTCTAAGTTCAGGAAGAATAGCCCGCTATTTCAAATTAAACAATATAATAATGTGATCGGTAGTATACACCCACGTGACAGGTCCCTGGACCATTGTCCATAGTCTATACCCCCAACCATACCCCTAATCTCTCTTCCTAATCCCTAATCCCCAGTCCCTGGTCCCTCCTATTCTTATGCACCGGAATTCCCTACATATCCCCTAGATATTCCCTATTAATTCCCTATATATTCCCTATCTACGAGGATAGGGAATTAGATGGGAATATGCTGGAGTGACGTAGAAATGATGTAGTCATTTTCTTGCAATTTGGTCAAAGCTGGCGTAAATTAGTTTCCGCTCTTCCTCTGAACGACACCCCCGGACGGGGGCCCTCTCCTGCCCGTATTCTTTAACCCTTTTAAAACGATGTATTATGGCCAGGTTACGTGGCCCCATTCAATTTACCGGTTCGCTGGGCGATGTGGTCGCCTATACCGTTGACGGTTCCGATGCCATCTTCCTGCGCGGGAAGACCGGACCCACTTCCAAACAATTTAAGACAGCCGACTCCTACGAGCTGCCCCGCCGCAACTCCACCGAGTTTGGCGGCTGCGGCCGGGCGGCGGGCCTGGTGATGGATGCCTTTCACCCCCTGCGGCCCCTGCCGCTGCACGGCACGTCGGGCAAGCTCACGGGCCTGCTGAAGCGGGTGCAGGTGGCCGAGCGCCGCGACGAGCTGGGCCGGCGCTCCATCCGCCTGGCGCATGCTCCCCACCTGTGGGCCGAATTCGGCCTCAACAAGGGCACCCTGATGGATGCCGTGGTGCGCGCGCCCATCACCTCCACCCTGTCGCGCGAGGGCTTGCAGGCCACCGTGGAGGTGCCGGCCCTGGCGGTGGGGGCCAACTTCTTTCCCCACGGCAGGCTGCCGCTCTACCGCATCGTGGTCTCGCTGGGCGTGCTGACCGATATGGTGT
>DASWYM010000309.1:0-6043 GCA_036404975.1 Chitinophagaceae bacterium | reverse complement strand
CAGTTTATCCTGATGGAGCGCCACAGCCGCGATCCCAAAACTGGCCTGCTGTATCATGGCTGGGATGAAAGCCGCCAGCAGCAATGGGCCGACAAGACCACCGGCCGCTCACCCAACGTCTGGGGCCGCGCCCTGGGCTGGTACGGTATGGCTATGGTGGATGCGCTGGATTATTTCCCTGCCAACCACCCGGGAAGAGATTCGATCATCGGTATCCTGAACCGCTTTGCCAAAGCTGTCACCAGCGTGCAGGATGCGTCCACCGGTCTCTGGTACGATGTGCCCAACATGCCGAAGGAGCCAAAGAACTATGTAGAAGCATCCGCTTCGTCCATGCTGGTGTATACCCTGGCCAAGGGCGTACGGAATGGCTACCTGCCTTCCACTTACCTGAAAAACGCCCAAAGGGGTTACGGCGGCATCCTGAAGAAGTTCATCAAAAAGGAGAATGGCCAGGTTAACCTGCACGGCACCGTGGCCGTATCAGGTCTGGGTGGCAAGCCTTACCGCGATGGCAGCTTTGCTTACTACATGAGTGAGCCGGTGATTGTGAATGACCCCAAAGGAATGGGTGCTTTTATCAATGCCGCTGTAGAAATGGAAATGCTCGCCACTATGCCCCTGGGTAAAGGAAAAGTAGTCGTATTGGATAACTACTTCAACAATGAGTGGAAGAAAGATGCTACCGGTGCTATGGTGCCTTACCATTATACCTGGACTGACAAAAGCAACAGTGGCTTTGCGATGCTGGGCGATATCTTTCGCATCCACGGTGCAACCACCAGGACCTTGCTCGATGCACCCACAGCCCAAAGCCTGAAAGGTGCAAACGTCTACATAATCGTTGACGCCGATACGGAAAAGGAAACCGCCAAACCCAACTACGTCCAGCCGGAGCAGGCAAAAGCTATTGCCGGGTGGGTGAAGGGTGGTGGCGTACTGCTATTGATGGGCAATGATGCGGGCAATGCCGAATTGAAGCATTTCAGCACCTTGTCAGCCCTGTTCGGGGTGCGCTTCAATGAAGATAATTTCAACATGGTAAAGAATGACCAGTATGAACAGGGAGCCGTAAAAGTAGCGACGGGAAACCCTGTCTTCAAAAAGGCAAAAAACTTGTATATAAAGGAACTGGCTACCCTCCAGGTAAATAAGCCTGCCATTACCATCCTTACCAAGGAGGGAAAAAATGTGGCCGCTATTGCCAAATACGGCAAGGGGGCGGTGTTTGCCATTGGCGACCCCTGGCTGTATAACGAGTATGTAGATGGGCGGAAACTGCCGGCCGGGTATGATAACTATACGGCGGCAGAAGACCTGGTTAACTGGCTCCTCAAACAAGTACCTACAACTAAAGTATTTTGAGAATCCTGCTGGCCATATTGATCTTATTGCTGAGTGCTCCTTCAGGGGCATTGAACGCCCAGGCAGTAAAGAGTTCTGGCCGTATTGTGGTTGATCCTACCGGTAAAGGCAATTACCGATCCATACAGGCAGCCCTCAACAGCCTTCCGGATTCTTCTGCCTCTCCCCGGGTAATATACATTCGCAAGGGAGTTTACAAGGAAAAGCTGTACATCGAGAAACACAATATCATACTATTAGGGGAAGACCGTGCTGCAACCGTCATCACCCAGTCTATTGCCCGTGATGCCTGGCGTTGTGGCCATGCCGATGATTGGGGCGTAGCCACTGTGAATGTAGACGCCGATGACATCACGCTGCAGAACCTGACCATCACCAACTCCTTTGGCTTTGATTTCAAAGGAGAGCAGGTGATACCCTGCAAGTCTGATACGATAAATAAGGTTAAAACAATATCTAAGAATAGCCACCAGATGGCTTTGCGCACCTTGAACGGAAACCGTCTGCGTGCCATCAACTGTCACTTCAGGGCTTTTGGAGGTGATACGGTTAGTCCCTGGGATGTGCAAAAAGGCATGTTTTACTTTAAGGATTGCATCATGGAAGGGGGAGTAGACTTCTATTGTCCCCGGGGCTGGGCCTGGGCAGAGAACTGTCACTTTATTTCCCATTCCGGTACTGCTGCCATCTGGCACGACGGTTCAGCCAACCCTGACTCCAAGACCGTCCTGAAGAACTGCAGCTTTGAGGGCTTTGACGGCTTCAACCTGGGCCGCTATCATAAGGATGCCCAATTCTACATGATCAACTGCCGCTTTCCTAAAAACATGGCGGATAAAGATATTTACCTGGTGCCGACCACCAATGTGATCCGCTGGGGACGCAGGATCTATTATTACAACAGCCACCGGGACGGAGGTGATTACGCCTGGCACAAGGATAACCTGCATACTGCGCCGGGTGCACCTGCTGCCGACCAGATCACTGTCAAGTGGCTCTTCGGGGGCCGGTGGGCTCCGGACACCAGTCTTCCCGGCAAGGGAATAAAGAACACTGTTGCTAAACCTATAACTAAAAAAGTAAAGCAGGGACCATGATACTCTCTCGTTATACACTGAAAAACATCCTGTCTGATCATGTAGTTGTCCCGGATGAGGCACTTTTTGACCTTCCTGAAAAAGTTCTGCAATTCGGAACGGGTGTTTTTTTACGGGGGTTGCCTGATTATTTTATCGATAAAGCCAACCGCCAGGGAGTATTTAATGGACGCATTGTAGTGGTAGAATCTGACTTGAAGGGAGACACCGCAGCCTTCAAAAAGCAGGATAGCCTGTACACGCTCTGCGTCCGCGACCAGGTGAACGGTGAGAAGGTAGAAGAGAACATTATCAACTCGTCCATCAGCCGGGTGCTGGATGCCCAAACTGAATGGAAGCAGGTGCTGGATTGCGCTCATAACAGCAACATACAGATCATTGTCTCTTATACGACTGAAGTAGGTATCAAGCTGGTGCAGGAAGATATCCTGCGCCATCCGCCGGCTTCTTTCCCCGGCAAGCTGCTGGCCTTCCTCTATGAACGGTTCCTGGCCTTTGGCGGCAGTGAACGTAGCGGGCTGGTGATTGTGCCTACGGAATTGATTTCCAACAATAGCCACCGGCTGGAATCGATCGTGCTGGAACTGGCCCACCTCAACGGCCTGGAGGATAACTTTATCGAGTGGCTGGAGAATCATAACCATTTCTGCAATTCAATAGTCGACCGGATTGTTCCTGGTCATCCTGAAGCAGGGGAGCGGGAACGTTTGGAAGTGGCGTTAGGCTATACGGACCGGTTGATTACTGTTTCAGAAGCATATAAGCTATGGGCTATAGAAGGAGACGAAAAGGTAAAAGCATGTCTTTCCTTTGCCCAGGCAGATGAAAACGTTGTGATTACATCCAATATCGACCTGTACCGCGAACTAAAGCTGCGCCTGTTGAATGGTACCCATACGCTTTGCTCTGGCCTTGCCTTCCTTTCGGGATTCGATTCGGTGTCAGAGGCTATGGGCGATGAAGCTTTTTCCTCCATCATTGAAAAGCTGATGCTGGACGAACTGGCTATGGCCATTCCTTACCCGGCGAACCATCAGGACATATTTGCTTTTGGAGAAAAAACCCTGGAGCGGTTCCGCAATCCCTATATTCAGCACCGGTGGATCAATATAACAGCGCAGTATAGTTCGAAGATGAAGATGCGCTGTACCCCTGCGCTGCTTCATTATTACCAACAACAGGAAACTGTTCCGGAAGTTTTTGCTTTAGGATTCGCTGCTTATTTGTATTTTATGAAAGCAATAAAGCAACTGGACGGCCAGTTTTATGGTGAATGGAACGGTATAGCTTATCAAATACAAGACGACCAGGCAGAAGTTTTCTGCAAACGCTGGAACAGCCTTTCGGTAGAGGAATTAGTGGGAGAGGTGTTGCGCGACAAGGCCTACTGGGGAGCCGAATTAAATAGGTTGCCTGGATTCCAGGAAGCGGTTACGGAGAAGCTGAACACTATCGTTCATCATGGCGCCCGGGAAGCTATTAATGCTGTTTACTCAAAAAAAGAAGTTACAGTATGAAGCTTAGAATAACAAAAGTCCATCCTGAGGATAATGTGCTGGTGGCACTTTCCAACCTTGAAGAAGGTGAAAGGGTTAGCTATAACGGTACGGAATTCCAACTTCCCGGCAGGGTACCGGTCAAGCATAAGTTTGTAACCGAAGAAATGCAGCCAGGTGATGAAATCAGGATGTACGGCGTGCTGGTGGGCAAAGCCCAGGGTGTGATACCCCGGGGAGGGGTCATTACCACCTCCAATGTAAAGCATGCGGCCAATCCTTTCGATATCGGCACCCGCAAACTGGAGTGGCACAAGCCAGATGTTTCAAAGTTTGAGAACAGGACCTTTAAAGGCTATCATAGGGCAGACGGGAAAGTAGGAACGGCCAATTACTGGCTGGTAATACCACTGGTATTTTGTGAAAACAGGAACCTGGAAGTGCTGAAAGAGGCGTTGGTTGATGCCCTGGGCTATGGAAGGAACCAAAAGAACCGTGTTGAGGTTACGCAACTCATCGACCTATATAAGAGCGGCAAAGGTGTAGAAGATATTCTCTCCGCAAACCTTTCCGTCAGCGCCCGGGAAGTACAGCAGCAGCGTGTTTTTCGCAATGTGGACGGGGTAAAGTTCCTGACGCATGAAGGCGGCTGTGGCGGCACCCGGCAGGATGCGCAGGCCCTCTGTGGGTTGCTGGCCGGGTATATCACGCATGCTAATGTGGCCGGTGCCACCGTACTGAGCCTGGGATGCCAGAATGCTCAGGTGCAGATGCTGCAGGAGGAGATCGCCAAACGCGACCATAACTTTAAAAAACCACTCTATATCCTGGAACAGCAGAAGATTGGTACCGAAGCCGATCTGATATCACTGGCCATCAAACAAACCTTTGCCGGGCTGGTGGCAGCCAATACCATTGAACGGGAGCCCGCCCCCCTGAGCAAGCTTTGCATAGGGCTGGAGTGTGGCGGATCGGATGGCTTTAGTGGCATTTCGGCCAACCCGGCTATTGGCTATACCTCCGATCTGCTGGTGGCCCTTGGCGGTTCGGTTATTCTTTCCGAATTTCCTGAACTATGCGGGGTAGAACAGAACATCAGCGACCGTTGCGTGACCACGGAAGCTGCCCAGCGCTTTGCCAGCCTGATGCGCACCTATGCCCAAAGAGCAGTAGAAGCCGGATCGGGGTTTGATATGAATCCTTCACCGGGCAATATAAAAGACGGGCTGATTACCGACGCTATCAAATCGGCCGGGGCCGCCAAAAAAGGGGGAACCTCACCGGTAGTGGAAATCCTGGACTACCCGGAGATGGTGACCAAGCCCGGGCTGAACCTGCTGTGCACACCCGGTAATGATGTGGAAAGCACCACGGCGGAAGTGGGCTCAGGCGCTAACATTGTTTTGTTCACTACCGGCCTGGGAACACCAACAGGCAATCCTATTGCCCCTGTGGTAAAGCTATCGAGTAATACTGTCCTCTATAACAAAATGCATGATATTATAGACATCAATACCGGTACGATCATAGAAGGAGAGGAGACCATTGAGCAGGCCGGGGAGCGAATACTGGATTATATAATAAAAGTCGCCAGTGGTGACATAGAAATCGCTGCTGTACGCAATGGACAAGATGACTTCATTCCATGGAAACGTGGAGTTTCATTATAAATACTGAATCAACATGAAACCGTTTTTAGACGAGAATTTCCTACTGCAAACAGAAACATCTCAGCAACTCTATCATGAGTTTGCCAAACAGATGCCGATCATAGACTACCATTGTCACCTGCCTCCCGATCAGATTGCGGCGGACCCCAACTTTGAAAATATTACCCAACCCTGGTTGTATGGCGACCACTACAAATGGAGAGCCATGCGCACCAACGGGGTAGAGGAAAGCTATTGCACCGGCAACCGGAGCGATTGGGAAAAGTTCGAGCAATGGGCAGCAACCGTTCCCTACACATTGAGGAACCCTCTGTATCACTGGACCCACCTTGAACTACAGCGTTACTTTGGGGTAAACGAAATCCTCAGCCCGTCTACGGCCAGGAAAGTGTATGATGAATGCACGGCTAAACTC
>DASWYM010000308.1:0-2411 GCA_036404975.1 Chitinophagaceae bacterium | reverse complement strand
AACAGGAGTTGCGGTGGGTGGTGCTGCAGGGCCTCCAGGGCGGCGGGTGCCGAATAAAAAGTGTGGGTCACCTCCACTTGCGGACAGTAGGCTTGAAGCAGGTTGACCAGCTCGGAAGCATCTTCAGGGTCATCATCCACGATCATGGTTTTGATCATACCAGGAAGTTTAGGTAAGACAAAGACATCCGGAGGTCGCATTGGCCCTTACAATTGTCTTAAAACAAGATCACTTGCTGGCAATGGGCAGCAGATCCAAAAAATAAGGGGGAGTAATCACAGTGCGAGATTGCGTATATGGTTGGTTAAACGTAGTAATTCAGTTGATAAAAAGGGTGCACAAGCCAATACGATCTTCAGGTTCTATAAAGGTAGTTCATTATGAATTTGCTTGATATAAAGAATGCAGGGGCTCTGCTTTGGAAGGCTGTGTAGATAAAGCAAAACCCCGGCGCGTATTGTCCACGCCGGGGTTGCTCTATTGCGCACTTCCGCGTTGGTTTATGGGTTGGGGGTGTTGAGGTCATCGTCATTGACCGAAGCCCGCTCTCCGCCCAGCAACCGGTCCTCTTTATGGTCCTGGTCGTATTCTGCCGCTTCATCCTTAATTACCTGTTGCAGGTCGTTTCCACCCGCTGTGTCATCGCTTGCCGGATCATCCCGGCCGGGGGCATGGCTGCCTGCCCGCTTCCGCTCATTCTCGTCCCACGTTTCGCTGACGTTTCTCAGTTCAGACCCTTTATGAATACCTTTTGCCATAGTTGATGATTTAATTCCATGAAAATGATACCCCTACTTAGAGAAAAAACTATGCCTGTTGCGGGCGTTCGGGGCATCTTAACAGAGTCATAAAGGAAAGCGGCAAAGCAGCGGGGCTCATCTTTTTTCCTGTGGTATGAGGGCTTCACTCACTGCAGGAATAAGACACCGGGCCGCTGGCGCAACGCTTAGTTTTAATTCTTTTGCCCGGCCGCATATTCCTGCTTCAGGGCCTGGTACACACCGGCCAGTTCACCGATCTGCTGGTTATACCGGTGCAGGTTTTCTTCGCCCGCGAAAGCCTTTTTGGCGGCACCGCTCAGGGTATCCAGCCCGCTTACCCACCGCTTCCACGACGGCAGGCGGGAGAGTTCATTCCCATACAAAGCATCCAGCCGCGTCACCATATAGTACTGCGTGCGGTTCTCCAGCATGCGGCTTTTGTTGTGGCTGTCCACCACGAAAACAGCAAACGGCACGATCATCTCGCGGCTGATGTCCTCGTTCAGGGTGCGGCGCTCGCCAAACCAGGCCCGGCCTTTAAGCCAGGACTCAACGCCAATCAGGTTCATGGTGGGGTCGGCCGGCACCCATTCGCCCGTTTGGTCATCCCATATTTCCACCCAGCGGTGGTCGTTGTGCTGCTGGCCAAACACCGACATGCGGTTGCCAGCTTCGGTCACCTTTTGGGCCGCCGATTGTCCCCGGCGCTCACTGAACTGGTGGATATTGATTTCGGCAATGGGGCGGTAGGTGAGGTTCAGTTCCTTTAGCAGGGCCATGTACACGGTGGCCAGCTCAAAGCAGTTGCCGCCCTTCCGCACAATGATCTCTTTGACGGTGCGCTTCTGGTAGTCCGTGGCCTTCCACTCAAAGTGGGTGCTCAGCCAGTGGAGCAGGGTTCGGGCTTTGGCGAAATTACCCGTCGCGCCCGCCACGATTTGATGGGCAAAGACCCGGGTGTCCAGGGCGGCCGTATCGGTAGCCACGCTGACGGCTGGCTGCTGGGCCGTGGTGGCAGTGCCGGTCAGGAGCAGCAGCAGGAAGAGAAACAATTTTAAGTGCATGTGATCAGGATTTAATAAAGTAAGGGTGGCCTTAGCGCCATCCGGTTTTAAAACATACAACGGGCAGTGTACAGAAAAGTTACACTGGGAGGATTGTTTTTAAAGGCAGGAGGTGGGAAGTCCTGGAAGAGAGAGGGTACGGGGCTGCATACGCGAAAATGGTTGTAGCTTTCCACGCTTAAAATAAAACCGCATCTCCGGCGTTTTTACAAGGCGCCACCATTTAATTCAAAACCAATGAAGAAACTACTGCTCTTATGTTGCTGCCTGCCCCTGCTGGCATCTGCCCAGAACTTTTACTTTGCGGCCCGCTTCGGCGGCGTCGGCTACCAGGGCGACCTGAAGGCGCATAAGATTTCCCTCTCGCAGATGAAACTCATGGGCTCCATCGGTGCCCGCTGCGATCTTTCCGAGCACCTGGCGGCCCGCAGCTACCTCACGTTTGGCGGGCTGAAGGGCGATGATAAAAAAGGCACGGCGGCCATGAAACAGCGCAACCTGAATTTCCAGTCCCGGCTCTTCGACTGGGAACTCACCGGCCAGTACAACCTCTTTAGCCTCAACGACCGCTGGTGGACTCCTTATG
>DASWYM010000307.1:0-14901 GCA_036404975.1 Chitinophagaceae bacterium | reverse complement strand
GATCATACGCGCGAGCCAGTAGATAGCCCCGTTGGGATCCGAACCCCGCATCGATTTGATAAAGGCAGAAATAATATCGTAGTGCTGCTCGCCACCCTTATCATAGAGCGCAATACGCTGCTGGGCAATCTGCATCACCTTCTCGTCGGTGATCACAATAGGATCTTCTGCCGAAAGGGCGTCTACCACCAGCTCCAGGAGGTTGAGCAGTTTGCGGGCATCACCGCCCGAGATGGTAAGCAGGGCATCGGTCTCCTGCAGCTGCACCTTCTTCTTCTTCAGCCACTCATCACGCTCGAGGGCCTGCTGCAGCACCTTTACCAGTCCTTCTTCGTCAAGCGACCTGAGCACGTACACCTGGCAGCGGCTGAGCAAGGCGCTGTTTACTTCAAAGGAGGGATTTTCGGTGGTGGCACCAATAAGGGTGACGGTCCCTTTTTCCACGGCCCCCAGCAGGGCGTCCTGCTGGCCTTTGTTGAAGCGGTGAATCTCGTCGATGAACAGGATGGCGCTCCTCGTTTTCTGCGCGTGCTGGATCACCTCGCGCACTTCCTTTACGCCGGCACTGATGGCGCTGAGGGTAAAGAAGGGCACCTGCAGGGTGTGGGCGATGATGTTGGCAATGGTGGTCTTGCCGGTACCCGGCGGGCCCCAGAGGATCATCGAGGGAATGCGGCCCTGCTCGATGGCCGTGCGCAGGATAGAGCCTTTGCCGGCCAGGTGTTCCTGGCCGACCAATGCTTCCAGGGTCTGCGGACGCATCCGCTCTGCCAGGGGTGCAGAAGTGTTCATGGGCCAAAGTAACAAAAATCCGGGCCACACTGAAGTGGTGAGTGGTGAATGGTGAGTGGTGAGTAGGGGGCGTTTACAGCACAAACAGATGTACCCCAATGCAAAAAAGAGCTTCGGCTCCTTTTTGCATTGGGGCTGTAGGGCGCTTACCGGGGCGATACGGCTGGAAGGAGGCAGGCCAGAGGACTTTCCAGGCGCTACTGCAAGGAAGACAGCTCCAGGCTGCCCGGAGTTTTCAGCCTGGAGACTGCAGGGTAATCCCGTAGTAAAGGCCTTGCAGAGGCACTGTAATAGTACCCTAATAGTACTGCAATAGTAGGGATACAGTACATAGCAAAAGGTACTATAAGGGTACTATTACAGTACTATTACAGTACTATTGCAGTACTATTAGAGTGCTACTGCCATACTGTTACCTGGGCGTCACCCGGGGGTGAGTGCGGCGTCAGAAGGGGGAAGGGCCGGCGATTAAAGCCTGCAAAGAAGGAGTAGCTGGATTTTCAGGGGAAACGGGCCGGGAAACTGCGGCCAGGCGCAGCTGGCCTCGTTCGTTCTCCACCAGCACTGCGGTAGAACTCCGGCCGGTATTCCCAAACGGGATACTGCCGTCTTCCATTCAGTTTTAGCACAGGAATTGTTGCTTATTTCACGTGGGTCGAGAGGAACTCCTGGATGTGGTCGAAGGAGTTGCTCAGGTTGGAGCCGTACCAGCCGTGGCGCTCTCCGGGGTAGAGCACCAGCTCATGGGGCACGCCGGCTTTCTCCAGCTTCTTCTGGAGGTGGTGCGACTGCGAGGGGTGCACAATGTTGTCCTTGCCGCCCTGGAAGATGATGGTGGGCGCCGACCGGGTGTTGACATAGTGGGCCGGGCTGCTCTGCTGGTATACCGCGGCATTGGCAGCCGGCGTGGTGCCGGTGAGCATCCGCAGCAGGTAGGGGATCATCGAGTGCCAGGGGTTTTTGTACATCACCGTAAGGTCGGTGGGGCCAAAGAAGTTCACCACCGCCTTCACTTCGGGGGTGGAGTACTTGTAGGCCTGCAGCATGGCCAGGTGGGCGCCGGCCGAGAAGCCCAGCAGCACGAACCTGTCCTTACTCACCCCGTAGTGATCGGCGTTCTGCGCAATGTGGTCCATGGCGGCCTTTACGTCCAGTTCCTGGGTGGGAAACAGGTGGTCGGAGGACACCAGCCGGTAATTCAGGTTAAAGATGGCATAGCCGGGCAGGCGCTTTTGGAACGTATCGATATAGACATCGAAATTCGACTTGTCGCCACTGTTCCAGCCACCACCGTGAACGAGCACAATGGAGGGGGTGGAATGGGCGGAGCGACCGGCGGGCAGGTAGATGTCCATCCGCTGGGCCGTGTCTTTTCCATAGGAAACATTCTTTTTGTTTTCGGCAACAGAGGTCACGAGCGCTTTGCTCTGTACCTGCTGGCAGGAGGTATATAGAGTCATGGATAACAATAGGTAAATGATGGCTTTCATATGAACACTTTTAAGGGACAAGAGCTGTGCCGTAAAGCGTGAAAATGGGCTTAAAAGTGCAGGCCAATTGTTAAGGTTCGCCGGTGGAATATCATTCTTCTGGAGCTCACGTCTGACGTCGCACGTCTCTGCCTTTTATAACGTCCCTCAGTCCGCTTTAAGTATGAATCAGGCAATTTTTTGCAGGGTGGTCAGGCGCCGGTAAATGCTCTCCTCCAGCTGGATCAGTTCGTAATGGTTGCCACGCTCCACGATCTGCCCTTCCTGCAGCACGATGATCTCGTCGGCTTCCTTGATGGTGCTTAGCCGGTGAGCGATGACCAGGGTAGTGCGCCCCTGCATGAGCTTATTGAGGGCGTCCTGCACCAGTTTCTCCGATTCGGTATCAAGGGCGGAAGTGGCTTCGTCGAGGATGAGGATGGCGGGGTTTTTAAATACGGCGCGGGCAATGCTGAGGCGCTGGCGCTGACCGCCCGACAGGCGGATCCCCCGGTCGCCGATAATGGTCTGGTAGCCGTTTTCGGTCTGCAGGATAAAGTCGTGGGCGTTGGCCACTTTAGCGGCCGCTATCACCTCCTCCTCGGTGGCGTCGGGGCGGCCCAGGGCGATGTTGTTGAAGACCGTATCGTTGAACAGGATAACATCCTGCGTCACAAAGCTCATATGGCTGCGCAGCGACTCCATGGTGTAGTGGCGCACGTCCTCGCCATCGATAAGCACCTGGCCGCTGCTGGTATCGTAAAAGCGCGGGATAAGGTCGGCAATGGTGGATTTTCCCACCCCGGAAGGGCCCACCAGCGCTACGGTCTTCCCCTTGGGAATGGTGAACGATACGTTTTGCAATACCGGCTTTTCGTTATAGGCAAAGGAAACATTACGGAACTCTATGGAATCTTCGAACGAGGGCAGGGGCACCGCACCGGGCAGGTCGTCCACTTCCACGGGGGTATCCAGCACCTGCACGATGCGGTGACCGGCGGCTTCGCCCCGCTGGATATTGGCCATAGCGATCACCATGGCTTTTGCCGGGCGGATAGCCTGCGAGAAGATGGCTACAAAGGCGATGAATTCCGAGGCCTGCATGCCGCTGCCCGTTGCCCCATTTTTGATCACGAGGCTGCCCCCGAATACCAGGATGCAGGCGACCACCAGCACCCCCGATGCCTCGGAGAAGGCAGGGGCGAGCTCCCGCTTTTTGAAGCCCTGCAGGGAGGCGCGGCGGTAGTTGTCGTTTTCGCGGCTGAACTTATCGACGATAAAGCGCGTGGCGTTGAACGACCGGATGATCCGCATGCCCATGAGTGTCTCGTCGATGATGGTGAGCAGGCGCCCGATAGAGGCCTGCACTTCGGTGGCCTCTTTGCGTAACTTCTTGGTGACCGAGGCAATGGCTATGGCCGATATCGGTATGATGATGAGGGTAAAGAGCGTGAGTTTGACCGAGATGGCAAAGAGGGCGATGAAATAACCAATGATGACGTAGGGCTCGCGGAACAGGACTTCGAGGGAGTTGGAGGCCACCCCTTCAATTTCATGGATGTCGGAATTCATGCGCGACAGCAGGTCTCCCTTTTGCTCCTTGGTAAAGTAGCCCAGGTGCAGGCGGTTGATCTTGGTAAACATGGCTTCGCGCAGCCTTTTTACCAGCAGGGTGCGGGCATTGACCAGGCAGCGCTGCGCCAGGTAGCGAAACACGTTGGTGCATACCACCGCGATGACGATCAGGCCTGCAATCAAGTATAAGGCGTACTGGGGGTTGATGCTTTTAAAGCGGTGGACGTGGTGGTAAAAGAATTCCTTGAAGAAAGAGGCCGAAAAAGAGAAGGAAGGGGCCTGTGCGTACTTCTGGGCCTCTTCGGGCGAGGTGCTGTTGAACAGGAAATTGAGCAGCGGGATAATGAGGGCAAACTGGAAGATGCTGAAAAATACCGCTATCAATGTAAATACAAAGAACGGAAGGGTAAAGCGTGAATAAGGCTTTGCATAGGCTAGTAACCGGCGGTAGATTTTCATTCCTCTTTCCTCTGCTTAGTAAAATAATCGTTTTTTGGTCAAATAGAACGGTAGACCTCGGCGTATTGCTGGGCTGCTTTGTGCCAGCAGAATTCATTGCTGCGCTTGCGGATGCGCTCTTCCATGCCGCCCCTGCCGTATTGTTCCATGCCGCGGGCAAACACCGACTGCATGCGCCGGTCGTTAAAGTCCTCGAAGTAAAAAGCGACATCCCTGCCAATTTCGGGCAGGGATGTGCGGTCGGAGAGAAAAAGGGGCTTGCCTACGGACATGGCTTCGGCTACGGGGAGCCCGAAGCCCTCGGCCAGGGAAGGAAAGGTAAACGCATAGCAATTGCGGAAGTACCACGACTTTTCCGCCTCGGAGATGGCGCCCAGCACACGCACCTGGCTCTCTACGCCCAGCTCGCGTGCCTTACTCATGATAAAGTGGATATAATCGGCATCGTCGGGACGGCCGGCGATGAGCAGCTCCATCCCGGGATTGTTTTGCAACAGGGGAAGCAGCACATGAAAGTTTTTTTTGCGGTTCACCACGCCAATGGAGAACAGAAAGCGGTCCCGGGGCTTGTAAGAGTTACCGCACAGGGCGGGCTCTTCCAGGCTGTTGGTGCCGTTGTGGATGACGTGTACGGGCCTGTTGCCCGTATCGCAATGCTCCAGCACATCTTTCCTGCCGAATTCGGAGACACAGATTATAGCTGAGCTTCTGTTGATGTTCTTCTGCAGGTGCCGCAGGTACTTTTGTTTTTTAGCCTCGCTTTTGGCACTGTCGTACAGGAAATTCAGGTCGTGGATGGTTAGCACCACTTTGATTTTCCGGTTCAGGAAGGGTAGGTAGTCGCTGCTTTGATACGTGGCGTGCCAGAGGGTATAGTCCTTTAACGAGGGCAAACAGAACTTCTGTACGGAGTGCTGGGTAAGGTAGTGGCTACGGGAGCCAAAGATGCCCTTCACTTTGGGAGGAGTGTAAAAGGTAAGCCCATCTGTTTGACCCAGTTCCGTGTATTGCAGGTGCCTGCCCAGCTGGTGACAATAAGAATACAGACCCGTATTGTCGTATTTCATGCGTTCGCAATCGAATACAATTCTATCCATAACACTAGTGCTTAATCATTCGGTTAGTCGGGGGGCCGGAAGGACAGCTTTGTGCTGGTGGAGGGAACACTTATGCCCTTTTAGCGTCTTCAAGAGCGGATTGGATGCAGGACAGGGATAGGCTAATTAATGAGTAACGGCTACAATAATAGTAAAATTGTCTTCGTTATGACAAAGTTTAACTCAACTCCGTTGCATGGGCTTGCGCTTTCCTGTTCCGGCCTGAAGCCATTTTAAGCTGTACCTTACTGTAATACGCACTATATTTTTTAAAGGTGACGCGTATGGGTAAGATTGTTTTGGACTGTGATCTCATGAGGTTTCCTAATTCGGGGTTGTACTATTACTGCCTGAACTTAGGGGTCAATGTTAACCAGCTACTCGACGAGCAGGGAGGCGAGCGCATGCAGTTCTACGTTCCTCCCCAGGAAAAGGATACCTTCCAGGGGCGGGGCAAAGCCATCGTGGAAAAACCCTGGCACCAATTCGTAAAGCCCTTTTTGTGGAATTGCAGGATCTGGCATGCCCCATTCCAGTCGGGGCGCATGATCCCGAAGCGGGGAGGCAGGACGAAGATCGTGTTGACGATACATGACCTGAACCCCCTGCACGAAGGCAAACCCAGGGGAGAACAAAGAAAGGCGCTGGCCTACACCCAGTCCTTGGTGGACAGCAGCGATGTCATTGTGTGTATATCGGAGTTCTGCAAGAGTGATGTGCTGTCGAACCTGAAGGTGCGCGACCAGGACCTGTACGTCATCCATAATGGTACTCACGGCCTGCATGAGCCGCAGTTGCTCGCCACCTCGTACCGCCCAAGCCTGCCGTTTCTTTTTGCCATCGGGTACGTGAACCGCAAAAAGAACTTTCATACCCTGCTGCCCCTGCTCGAGAACAGCGAGGTGGAACTGGTGGTGGCCGGGCGGCTGGATGAGCCCGATTATATAGCTTCAATGGAAGAAGACGCCCGCAGGAGAGGTGTGGCGGACCGGTTGCATATACTGGGTCCTGTGAGTGACGGCGAAAAAGCCTGGTACCTGGAAAACTGCACCGCTTATATGCATCCCTCGCTGGCGGAAGGCTTTGGGGCCACGGTGGTGGAGGCTATGAACTTTGGACGGCCCCTGTTCCTGTCTAACCTGACCTCGCTGCCGGAGATCGCCGGTGATGTGGCTTTTTATTTCCGCAGCTTTGACGGCGATCACATGCGGCAGGTGTACCAGGCCGGCATGCAATACTATGGCCGGAATGGGCTGGCACAACGGATTGTTGAGAAAGGAAAGATCTATAACTGGCGCGAGAAGGCTGCGCAGTACCTTCAGATGTATCAATCACTGATGTAAGCACTAAAAATGGAATAGTATGTTCGGTAAACCTTTGGAGCACATTCAAACCATCACTACACTGAGCCGCCAGGAGCTGGAAGATGCCTGCCGTCAGAACGTAAAAAGCATTTACCTGGGCGAGCACCTGCTGTTGTGCAAGATGCTGACCAAATACAAGATGTACGTCGACTCCCGTGATGTCGGCGTGGTGCCCAATCTCCTGATGGATGGCTACTGGGAATCATGGATCACGAAGTTCATTGCACGCCTGGTACAGCCCGGCCATATCTGCATCGACGCCGGGGCCAACTTTGGCTATTATTCGCTGCTGATGGCTGAACTGGCAGGAAGGGAAGGAAAGGTGCTGGCAGTAGAGCCGAACTCTTCTTTGTGCCGGCTGTTGCGGTTTACTTCGAGCGTTAACGAGTATTCGTACCGGGTAGTGCAAAAGGCCCTGGCAGATACTTCGGGAGAGATTACGCTTTCAGTGCCAGTAGATTTTTGGGGCGGAGGGACCATACGCCCCGAAAAGGTAGACGACCACGTAACGGAAGAAAAGGTGCAGACTGTTTCAATGGACGAACTGGTTGAGCTGGAGGGGCTGCCCCGCGTTGATTTTATTAAGATGGATTGCGAAGGCGTAGAGCCCATGATACTGGCGGGTATGGAAAAGACGCTGGAGCAAAACCCGCAACTCAAGATGGTGATGGAGTACAGTCCCTTTATGTACAAGGACGTCATGGGTTTTACGAAGTACCTCTTTGACCGCTTTGAAGTAGGGGCTGTTGAGGGGGATTCGCAGGTGCGTAAGTTTACCCATGATGATATTAACTACCTCGTCGAGCTGGGCACCCATATTGACCTGTTTATGCAACAGAAAAAGATGTAATTGCTTTTCCTGCACCTTTATCAAAGACGATATGATGCGCCCAATGCGCAAAGTATATAAGAACAAAAGCACCCCGTAAGGTGCTTTTGTGTGTAAAGTATAACTGGCATCCGGAATTACTTCTCCAGGGAAAGGCGGATACTTAATTCTTCCAGTTGTTTGTCGTCGATAGTGGCAGGGGCATCCAGCATCACGTCGCGACCGCTGTTGTTCTTGGGGAAGGCAATAAAGTCGCGGATGCTTTCGCTGCCCCCCAGGATGGCACAAAGGCGGTCGAAGCCAAAGGCGATGCCACCGTGGGGCGGTGCACCGTATTCGAAGGCGCCCAGCAGGAAGCCGAACTTGTGCAGGGCTTCCTCTTCGCTCATACCCAGGGCTGCAAACATCTTCTCCTGTAGCTCGCGCTGGTAGATACGGATTGATCCTCCGCCGATCTCGTTTCCGTTCAGCACCATATCGTAGGCGTTGGCCTTGATGTTGGCATAGGGGTGCTTGAGGTATTCGGCTGCATTTTCAATAACCGGGTTGTTGTTGATCATCTCGCTGATCTGCGAAGGCTTGGGCGAGGTGAAGGGGTGGTGACGCGCAACCCAGCGGTTGTCTTCCTCGCTATACTCGAAAAGCGGGAAGTCGAGCACCCACAGCAGCCGGAACTCGTCCTTTTTGCGGAAGCCAAGGCGCTCACCCAGCTCGAGGCGCAGTTCACTGATGGCTTTACGGGTGCGTTCTTCCGCACCGGCCAGTATCAGTACGAGGTCTCCGGGTTGGGCACCGGCGTAATCAGCAATGGCTTTCAGTTGCTCACCGTTAAAGAATTTATCGACACTGCTCTTGTAAGTGCCATCGGCATTACACTTGATGTTCACCAGGCCCTGCATACCGATCTGCGGGCGCTTCACCCAGTCGGTCAGCTCGTCTACCTGCTTACGGGTATACTCCGATGCGCCGGGAACGGCTATGGCCACCACGGTTTCGGCATTGTCGAAGACGCCAAAGCCGGTGGAGGCACCCGGTGCAAAAGGGGAGTTATGGAGGCTTGCCTGCTTGTCGGCGAATACGGTGGCGGGCACTTTCAGGTTGGCCACCTTCATGCCGAAGCGGGTGTCGGGCTTGTCGTTGCCGTAGTTCCACATCGCGTCTTCCCAGGTCATGCGCTCTACGGCATCAGTATAGTCAATCCCTTTTACCTGCCTGAAAATAGACTTCACCAGGCCTTCGAACATGTTCAGGATATCCTCCTGTTCCACGAAGGCCATCTCGCAGTCGATCTGGGTGAACTCCGGCTGTCGGTCGGCACGCAGGTCCTCGTCGCGGAAGCACTTGACGATCTGGTAGTAGCGGTCGTAGCCACTCACCATCAGCAGCTGCTTAAAGGTCTGCGGCGACTGGGGCAGGGCATAGAACTGCCCGGCGTTCATGCGGGAGGGCACGACGAAGTCGCGGGCGCCCTCTGGGGTGCTTTTGATCAGGAAAGGAGTTTCGATGTCCATAAAGCCCTGGTGGTGCAGGTAATCGCGCGTGGCGCGGTTCACGGCGTAGCGCAGTTCCATGTTGCGTTTCACGGCGTAGCGCCGCAGGTCGAGGTAGCGGTACTTCATGCGCAGGTCGTCGCCACCGTCGGTATCGTCCTGGATGGTAAAGGGTGGCACTGCAGACTTATTCAGTATAGTAAAGGAGGCCACGTTGATTTCGATATCACCGGTGGGAAGGTTGCTGTTCTTGTTGCTGCGCTCGATGACAGTTCCCTGCACCTGAAGTACAAACTCGCGTCCCAGCGGAGTTTGGTCCAGTTGTGCGTTCAGGTCTTCCGAGAAAAACAGCTGCGTGATGCCGTAACGGTCGCGCAGGTCTACAAACGTAATAGAGCCGAATTTCCTTACCGTCTGTACCCATCCGGCAAGGGTTACTTTAGTGCCGTTGTGGTGTAGCCTTAATTCTCCACAAGTATGCGTTCTGTACATAATACGCCAATCCCTGTCAGGGAGTTTTTAATGTTAGTGATAAAAAGTCAGGGGCAAAGATAGATAGCAGCGCCCACAGATGCTTTATGGATTCTGCAAATGCGCTTCCTGCACGGGTTGTACAACGGCCAGGGGTGCTTTTGTTCCTTCCCGGGGTTTGATGACCAGATAGTATACCAAAAGAATCAGGATGCCAATGGCAAAGGGTACCACGGCCACGTCCTTACCGGTAATGCTGCCCCATACCTTTATCTCGTCGAAGTAGAAGAACTCGGAGATCATCCAGTAGGAGTTGGCCACTATCCAGAAGATCACGGCGAGGTTATGGGCCAGCTCGGATTTCACCTCCCGGGTGCGCCAGGCAATCACCAGGGCTGCGATGAGGGTAGGGAAGATCATGGCGATGCCCAGCGGTTTCCACACGAGGCACCAGCTGATGTCCTTGACCAGCCAGAAAAGAATGTGCATGTTTTCCATCTGCCGGTAGCGGGCAGGGATCACGTAGGAAGTGTCTTGCGATTGCTCCATGTACGGGTAAAAATAGGGGAGCAAAAGTAGCTTATTTGCTCAGAATGCGCGTAAAACGGGCCACATCGGCTTCTTTGATGATGGGTTGGCCGTAGACCAGGTGCTGCGCCAGCTGGTAGGCAAAGAAAACGCCCAGGGTGGTGCCTTTGGACCCGAGGCCATTGAGTATGCCGATCTGAGGGTGCAGGGGGTGCAGGCCTACAAAGGGGCGCCGCTCTACGGTGGCGGGACGGACGGCTGCCTTGTGGTCCACCACCTTAAAAGGAACCTTGAGCCAGCTTTGCAGGTAGGCCACCGTTTTATCGTAGAAGGCCTGGGTGGGCGTGTTATCTTCAAAGTCCCTGGCGTAGTCGGAGCCGACCCAATAAGTGTTCTGCCGGGGCAGGGGCACCAGGGCCATGCTTTTTTTGAAAATGTAGCCGTTGTGCAGCTCGTCGCTCTCA
Source organism: Chitinophagaceae bacterium (assembly GCA_036404975.1). Taxonomy (GTDB): domain Bacteria; phylum Bacteroidota; class Bacteroidia; order Chitinophagales; family Chitinophagaceae; genus Flavisolibacter. Next base: position 4,363 of record DASWYM010000307.1, on the reverse strand, counting down.
ATGATCAGGGCTTCTCCTTTATTGGCCGAGAAGGGCAGGAGGCCAAACCAGGGGTTATTCATGGCGGCGATGCCCTCGCAGAAGATCGCCTTTTGGGCGGTGATGTTCCCGTAGGTAACACTATCGTCGTTCAACTTCAGCGCCTGCGCATCGAACTTTTCCTCCCTCAGTGCATTGGTGTCCGCCAGCTTTTTTCTCCAGGTGTCTGCCATGAGTTGCAGGTCTACGGTATAGGCCGGGCTGATCTCTCCGCAGCCAAAGTCGTAGTTTACGTACTGGTTAAAGTGGTTCTGGTCGGGATAAGTATGCACGTAGGTGTCGTCCTCGGCGATGAGGTTGACAAAGACGTCGCGGGCCTGCGGGTTGGGGAAAAAGTCAATAATAGGCTTTTTGTATAGGAGCGGCTGGCCCAGTACCAGCCCCATATGCTCGTAGGCCTGGGCGGCAAAGGGGAGGATCTCGTCGATCTTCCAGGAGCGCACATAGCGCCTGCCGGTAACCGGGTTCATCACACCGGCGGCTACTTTGGAAGGCGCGTCCGGGGCGGCTTCATCTATCACCACGAAGCTTTTGCCTTCTTTGTACAGGAACCAGGAAAGCATAGTGCCTCCTATGCCTTGTCCGACGATCAGGTAGTCTACTTGCATAATAAGGTTGCAAAAATAAACAGGCCACCCTAATCGGAGTGGCCTGATGAGGAAAGTCATGTGTTCTTTATTCCACGGTGATCTTTACTCCCTCGCTGTGGGCGGTAAACTCAGGGGCATACATACATTGAATAGTAGTGATGCCGTTACTGAACGTCCCGGTGTGTGTCACGAACAGGGGATACTCGAAGACGTAGGTGCCCTTGCGCAGGTAGTTAAAGAAAAAGTTGGTGCTGGCGTCGCGCGTGCTTTCGTAGTAGCCAAGGCCGCCCTGCCACTTGTACCCGCTGAGCACGTTCACCGGCTCCAGGGCCGAGGCCCGCAGGTCTTTCATGTGTACGTACTCCATATCCCTGTCCACGCGCAGCTCGATGCGTACCTTGATCTTGTCGCCTACGGCCAGCAAAGCACCTTCGCCCACCGGTGTGAGAACAGGGCCGCGGTCGGTATTCTTCTCTACAAACAGCTTCTTGTTTAACTGCAGGGGTGTGGCGGCCGTGGTGATCTTGTCCATCTCTTCAAAGTACTGCCAGTACACCGCGCCCCAGGAGGTATGGACCCCGTTCTTTTCCGAGCCTGCAGCGGACGATTGCACGGTAACCGAGATGTTGCCCATCTCGGGTTTGACGAAACTTCCTTCAATAGTCTTTTTGAAGTAGCCGGTCCCGGCCTCTGTTTTTTCTTCCTTGCTGTTGAGCGTAGTCGTGCCCAACTTTACCTGTACTTCAGGTTCCGCACTCAGCCAGTCGGTACCTTGCAGGAGTAGCGCATAGCAGGCATCCGCCGTGGCTTTGGTGGTGCGCCAGTTGGTGGTCTGCTTGTTCTTGAGCAGCCAGGTCCGGAGGTCGTCCACCACCCTGGCCTGCTTACTGATCTCACTAAAGGCTTCGATGAGCAATGCCTGCGTTTCAATAGGGGCGTGCCACCAGAACCAGCTCTTTCCAAAGGAGATCTCTTTCCAGTACATGCCCAGCTCTTCGTGCACAATGGCTGTTTCCTTCAGCGACTTCAGGATAGCCAGGGGGGTCTGCTTGTCTCCGGTGCGGTGCAGGGCCATGGCCGTCATCCCCTGGACATATTTGTTGCTCCTGGTCCAGAATTGTTGCGCCTGTTTGTAGAAGTAGTTGTACGCCGTTTTTGTAGCCGCATCAATTGTGTGCTGCGGGAAGAAGGAGTGCATATAAAGATACTGTACCTGCGTATAGCCGGTATGGTTATCCTTCAGGATCACTTTGCTCTTTACCAGCTGTTCGTAGTCCTCCCTGATCTTTCTATCCAGGTAGGGGAGGGCTGTTTTAAGAATGCCGTCCAGGTCTTCTTCCTGCTCTTTGTTCAGCGCCTTCAGCTTGCGCAGGTGACCGATGCCGGTTACGATATACTGGGTGATGTAGCGGTCATCGGGCCCGCCTTTGAACCACACAAAGCCGCCATTGGAACTCTGCATCCCTTTCAGCTTTTCGAGGTTGGTCTTTAGTTCGCTGCCCATACGCACCAGGTCAAACAGCAGGGCTATGTTCTTTTTCTGCTGCTCTTCGTTCTTTGCCTGTAGCACCCAGGGTGTTTCTTCCAACATTGCAGATTTCAGTTCCTCATTCTTCTGCAGATTGGAAACCAGGGCGGCGGTATCCGTCGTCCTCCAGCGCTCGAACATGGCTTTGATCCGGGGCGAGGAGTTGGTGACCATGGTCGCCAGTGCGTTGGCATAATAGCGGTTCCATACCTGTTCGGCGCAATCATAAGGATATTCCATCAGGTAGGGCAGGGCCTGCACGGCATACCAGGCCGGGTTGGTGGTGTATTCCACAGTTAGGGCATGATGTTGGAGGGTTTCGCTCTCACCGGCTTTCAACAGCTTGTCAAAGGTAAAGGCCTTAGTGGCAGCCCCCCTTACCGGCAGGGGCAGGGTTTCGGTGACCAGCAGTTTATTGGAGAGCACGGGCAGCACCGCTTCTTCGCCATCGCTGTAAGTGCCGGAGCGGGCCACTACCCGCCATACCAGTGAAGAGGTGAACTGGTAGGGCACTTCCAGGGGAAACTTCACTACTTCGCTTTGTCCCGCCGCTACGGTAAAGTATTGGTTGGGGAAGGTATTCATAAACCATCCGTCTACGGAGCGGTTGGTTGCTGCATCCAGGAGCTGTAATTCGGCCTGCCCGGTCAGTTCTTTGCCGGAGAGGTTCACGATCTTGACGGTGAATTCCATGCGGTCGCCCTGGCGCAGGAAGCGGGGAGGAGCGGGCTGCACCATCAGCTCTTTCTGGGTGACCAGCTCTTTGGCGACAACACCCATGGCCAGCTCTTTGGTGTGGGCAAAGGTCTGGAGTTTCCAGCGGGTAAGGGCTTCCGGGGTGGTAAAAGAGAACTCGATGTTGCCGTCTTTATCCGTATGCAGGTCGGGGAAGAAGAAGGCGGTCTCCTGCAGGTTCTTGCGTACCTGGATATCGGTAGCCGGGGCCCGGTCAGGCTGTCGTGGAGCAAGAACTGCAGTATCCGTAGTCACGGTTGTAATTCTACCTTCTTCGTCTTTTACGATCTGGGGAGGCGTAAACTTGGACATTTCCACTTTGGGTGCAGCTCCGGGCGCCCCTGAAATCATTTGTTCTTCCAGGGCCATGACTTCCACACCCTCGGCCCTCCTGGCTTTATTCATTACAGCTTCCTGCATAGCGCCTCTCATCCTTATCATACGGCCGTTCCCATAGAGGTCAAAGAGCAGGCGGTCATACCGCTTGTCGAATGAGCGGTAGCTCACAGGAATATACTGGTGGTCCGACTGCACTGCAGAAAAGTTCTGTCCGCCTCTCCAGATGAAGGTGCGTGCATACACAGACCATATGCCAGGAACACTCCAGCTGTGTGGACGGAACTGATCGAGCGAAGCATCGTACATGGAGGCAAGCATTTCGGCCGCCACCTTATCACCTTTGTAGCCGGAGATCTTCACTTTCCACATTTCCTCGCTGCCCGGCAGGGTCTTATCCCGGAAAGTAGCGTGCTCGATCTTCAGTTCCTTATTGGTCCACGGTACGGAGATGATGTCGTGGAACTGGTGAACGCGGTTGTGCCTCACGAAAGCGTAGGTTACGCCATAGCCGCCCCGATCGGCTTCTGTAATGGGGAATTCGAAGGTCTTCCTGCCATTATCCAGCTTAGAATAATCAAACGTACTGGTGACATGATCCGCACGCGGTTTATCCACCTGCCGGATTAAAAACACGTCCGGTGCCGAAGTGCCTACCTGGATTGTGGCCGTTCCGCCCGGTTCAACAGGGCGTTCACTGCCCCTGGTCCACAGGTATCGGGGCTGGTTAAGCTTTTCCTCTTTGGGATCGAACACTTCCACGTACCGCTCGTACTTTACCTCTTCTCCTTCTTTATCCTTTGTGGTTACCTGGACGGCATAATAGCCGGGGGCAATGTCCTTATCTATACGGAAGGCTTTATCCTTTGCCGTGGTATCGGTCTTACTGTACATCACCGCCCCTTTTGGCCAGGTCCGGTAGTCGCCTTCGCCCTTGTATTCATCGTGGGGGAAGAGCGCCACGTACTCTTCCTTGCTCAGCACGAACTGGTCGGGCTGCTGCCAGTAGCGCTCGCGCACGAGGCGGTTCTCCGTTATCAAAGGCGTGATCGTGAGGGTAACGGTAGCTGGCTGGTACTCGCCGGCGAGGTTCTCTACCCTTATGCTTAGATTCCGGAGGCTGTCGGCCGTGAGT